>JAYSVA010000083.1:0-4421 GCA_043718785.1 Hyphomicrobiaceae bacterium | reverse complement strand
AAACCACTAACGGCACGACGAAGCCAACACCCGCGCGGCTCAGCCCGGAGCAGCTGCGGCCACACTGCGAAGTGGCCAAGGACCTGCGCGAGACCGAGGGTAAGATCGGCGAACTGACCGAGCGCCGCGTCAGCGCTGAGGATCAACTGAAGCGCATCGACAGCCGCGCGCCGATCAGCGGCACCGTGCACCAGCTCAACGTCCATACGGTCGGCGGCGTCATCAACCAGACCGAGCCGTTGATGCTGATCGTGCCGGAGGCTGACCGACTGATCGTCGAGGTCCGGATTAAACTGCAAGACATCGACCAAGTCCGCAGCGGCCAGACCACGCGCGTCCGGTTCTCGGCGTTCAATCAGAGCACTACGCCGGAGGTCAATGGGCGACTGCTGCGGGTTGCTGGTGACATGACCAAGGAGCAGCAAACCGGTCAGACGTATTACACCGCTGCCATCCACTTCAGCGAGACTGAGATGGCGAAACTGAAGGGCTTGCGTCTGATCCCCGGCATGCCCGCCGAAGCCTACATCATCACCGGCGAGCGGACGATCGCCAACTACCTGATCAAACCGCTGGCCGACCAGATGCAACGCAGTTTGCGCGAACGATAGCGATCACGATGCCGGAGCATTCCTGCCATTAATCACCTGGAGCTGGTTTGATGAAAAAATTACTCAACGTAGCCATAACATTTGCATGTCTATGCATCGCCGGATGGTCCGCAAATAATACAGAAGCACAAACTGAATCTATGGATCAAGAGGTAATAGATTATTTTTTCACTTCTCAAATCTCGGATGGTAATTATGGAATGGAAAAAAAAAGATGGCATATAAAAGTTCCTAAAAAATATGTATTTCAGGCACTCGGTAAAAACGGCGAAGATGACCCAAGAATCGGTTTTGTGGTTAGTATAATGTTTGATTTACATGCAACAAGTGGTGCGCTGAGGCAGCGTCAAAAAGACGAGAAAAATCCAGATTGGGTCAGCATCTTCCTCGAGTTGAGAAGCAACAGTGCTGCCCCGAAAACACCGGGGTTGAAGAAAGACAGTTGTAGCGACCCCGGCGCTCGTAATCCAATATTATTCACCTGCAGCACCCCTAATTGTTCAATAAATAGTTCTTTTAAAGGATGGGGGACGCTTATATCAATAAGAAAAGACTTGTTAAACGAGAAAGACAAATACTGCGAAAAAATAATTGAGATATTAAACCGCTGGACCGTGAGTATTGACGACGCGCGAAACTAGTGATAATTAGTTGGGTTAGCATACCGAAATCGTCGAGATAACGCTCCGGCGTCCGTTGAACTAACATGACAAAATATAGGTGACACAAAATATTAAATATAAAAATATAGGTGACAGTATCCTATAAATATAAAAATATAGGTGACAGTATCCAAAATATAGGTGACAGTATCCTATTATTTACTGTCCCAAAAACCGAGTTGCGCATTATCTGTCGTGATTTTTTGTGGGCGACCGACGGGGCGGGCGGCGAGTTTTCGCTTCGTCACTGCCAGACGGCCTGTTCGCCGTTCGATTGACGGCTGATCGACGGTTCAATGGTTTCATTCTGGGATTTTGTGAACCCGGATTTGATGAGCCGCCAACGTGTGGGTAATCGGCATCGCCCTCCAACGTGCAGAGCCTGTGGGTGTGGGGCTGCCGGGCGCGCTGGCCGTCAGCCGTTAACCAAAGTGATGGCTCCAGTACCGCGAAAACAGGCGTTCAACCGCGCGCTGGCGTTGCAATGGAGCCGGAGCGGCGTCAACGCAAATGCGGGGGCGCTTGGAAAATTGAGCAATTTCAGCCCTCCGCAGCGCCGACCTGAAAAATGTGCGCGTTAACCAAATCAGTTTGCAGATTGTCTCTTGACAGCGTGACGCTACTTTGCTATGTTTTGGGTATGCTGCAAGAAGCGTTGATACCGGGGGGATGGCCCCGTATGGACCTTGTGGCATCTAAAACAAAAAACCCGCGTTGCTGCTCGCCTGGATCTTGCGTCCAGGCTTAAGCTGTTGCCATCCCGACCGAGCCGTAATTCAGCATGCCCCGGCCAGAACCGAGCAAGTTGTCGGGGTATGCGGGGATTGGATCGCTCACTCGACCCCCGGCAGCCCCAGAATTGTGGTTGGCAACCGGATCAGGCTTTCGCCGACGTCGGTGAGGGCGGTGACGACGCCGGGCTGGGGGGCTTGCGGGCCGTGGTTCTGCTTGGCGGAGAGCGAGCGGCCGAGGGCTGAGATGACGGCGCTGGAACGGGAGAACTTGCTGTGGTGATTGCCGTCGCCATCTTCGACGTTGGTGATGTCGATGACGCGCAGGTTGTAGCGCTTGATCGCCGCCTGGATGCGGGCGTCGCTGGTGTTGACGATACCGGCGCGCTTGACGCCGCCCGAGAGCGACGTGGAGAGGCCGAGCACCTTGTCGTCGCCGGAGACCACAATCGTCATCGGGCGGCGCAACGGGCCGATGACGTCAAGCTGGGTGCGGAACACGTTGACGTCGAGATCGGGGGCGGCGAGGATGACTTCGCCGAGCTTAGCGCCAAACTGGCCATCGCCCTTGAGTTTGGCTTGCCGCAGGGTTTCGACGGTCAGCCAGGTGCCCATGCTGTGGGCGAGGATGTCGATCTCCTTGACCTCCTTTAGGGCCGCGAGCTGGCGCAACGTCTGCTCGAGGTAATCGCGGGAAAAGGTGCTGGATTCACGGTCGGCGAGGTACAGCCGCGCCTTGCCCATTGATGGCCACGAAAACAGCACTACCGTGCCCTTGTAGTTGGCATCGTGGACGAACTGGGCAAGCCAGTACACAGCCTCCTCGTAGCGGGTGTTGTAGCCGTGCACGAACACCAGCACTTGGCCGCTATTTGGGCCGCTATTTGGGCCGCTCATCTCGCCGTGGGCGCGGACCTGGCTGCGGATCTGGTCGTTGAATTGTGGGGCGGTCAGGCGTTCGCGCGCGGTGGTGACGAAATGGTGCAACGGGTCGGCGGGCAGCTGGTCCGGCCACTCGATCTGGCCGGGGACGTGGTGCTTGGGGATCGACACGGTGACGGCGGCATAGTTCAGGGTGTCCGAGCGCTCAACCGTGAATGCCTTGGGGTCCTCGGCGCTGCCATAGCCTCGGGTTGTCGCCACCAGCATCCGCACTTTGGCGGTATAGGCGGGGGCATGGGCGACCGGCGTTAGAATCTCGCTCGTCGGCCGGGGCGAGCACGCGCCCAGCGCGAAGCTGAGGCCCCCAACCAACGCTGCCAAAACGAAAGTACGGAACGACGGCACCAAAAGTCACCCACAACGCTGAAACCACTAAAGCGAGCTAGGCGCTGTTACCCCGCCAGTCCAAGCCTGTCCACGTGGTGGCACCGTTTGGCCACAGCATATCCCCGTAATACCTCCAGCCGAGGGCCGTTGAAGGGGAGACTGCGCGGCTCGATTTTTACGGCTCGCGAACTTTATTCCAAGTCTTCGAAGTTCGAGTTGCCGCCGCCTTTGATGCGGTGGGCGAGCGCGGCTTCGAGGAACGGCTCAAGATCGCCATCCAGCACAGCGTCGGGGTCGGTGCTCTGATGGCCGGTGCGAACGTCTTTCACCAGCTGATAGGGCTGCAGCACATAGCTGCGCAGCGAATGGCCCCAGCCAGCATCGGTTTTCGACGCGGCCTCGGCGTTGGCGCGGGCCTCACGCTCCTTCAGTTCTTTTTCGTACAGCTTGGCGCGCAACATGTCCCAAGCTGTCGCCCGGTTCTTGTGCTGCGACCGTTCCTGTTGGCAGGACACCGCGATATTGGTCGGGATATGGGTGATGCGCACCGCCGAATCCGTGGTGTTGACGTGCTGTCCGCCAGCGCCTGAAGCGCGGTATGTGTCGATGCGGCAATCGCTCTCGGCGATCTCGATTTTGATGTTGCTGTCGATGATCGGATAAACCCACACGCTGGTGAACGACGTGTGACGCTTGGCGTTTGAGTCGTACGGCGAAATCCGCACCAACCGGTGCACGCCCGACTCAGTCTTCAACCAGCCGTAAGCGTTTTGTCCTTTGATCTCGAGCGTCGCCGACTTGATGCCCGCGCCATCACCAGCGCTGTACTCGGTCGTTGTCACCTTATAGCCGCGCTGTTCGGCGAAGCGGGTATACATCCGCAGCACCATTTCAGCCCAATCCTGCGCTTCAGTTCCGCCTGCGCCGGCGTGAACTTCGAGGTAGGTGTCAAAGCCGTCAGCTTCGCCCGACAGCAGCGCTTCGACTTCGCGCTTCTGGGCGGTGGCTTGCAGCTTGCGCAGCAGTGCTTCGCCCTCGGCAACTGAGGCTGGGTCGTCCATTTCATCGCCGAGATCGATCAGCGTGATGGCATCGTCGAGTTCGCGTTCCAGGCCTTTGTAGCCGGTGATCTGCGATTCTAACGTGGT
>JAYSVA010000082.1:0-4423 GCA_043718785.1 Hyphomicrobiaceae bacterium | reverse complement strand
CTGGTTAGCGTCGGCGGACCGCCCGGCTCCAGCGACAGCACCCTGATATTGGCAGTTTTCAGCGGCCGATGGAACTGCCACACCGCCTCGTCGAATTGCGTCCGGCTCGTCGCGCCGATCAGCAGATTAGGCCGGATTTCGGCGAACATCGCAGGCGCAGATGTGCCTGGCGGGGCCGATGCTGGTCCGCGCAGATCGCCACGAATGTGTAAACGCAGCACGTCGTCATCAACAACCACCCGCAGATCCGCACCCTTGGGCAGATCCATGAGCCAGCTGCGGTGATCGAACACCGCATCTTCGGTCAGCAGCAGCGTCAGCCGTCCTGCAGTCGTCGCGTTTCCCGTCGTTTCGGGCGCTTGGGGTCCTGCGCCGACTGTCGGCGCTGTGCTATCCGGCGCTCTGTTCTCGGGTGCTAACGTGCTGACAACGCGCTTCAATTCGTCGGGCGATGCCGCCGTGAACCGCTCACCGCGGGCGTTGACGAACGTCCAATGCCCCTCCTGACTGACCGTTGCGGCAAGGACTGGCCCCTTTGCCGATGCAACAAAGGTTTTCAACCGCGCCGCCGCCAAATCAAGCGCCGGACGTTTCGCCGCTGTGCCACGAAAGCTGCTCAACCAGTCAGCAGCAACGGGCTGTGATGACGCCAATCCGAGCAACAGCACGCCAAGCAGCGGCACGAACACAGCCAATAGGCGATGCGACCATGATCCCTGCTGGGCTAACCGTTGATAACGCATCACTTTTCGCCTCCCGCGTACCATTCCAAGTTCAACACAAGGATCATAACGACTGGCAAAACGCCGAGGATAACTTATTTTTGTTTTCTCGGCTTAGCTCTGCAACTTGGTGAAATTCGGAGCGCGTTTCTCCATAAATGCTGCAAAAGCCTCGCGCGCCTCCGGCGATGACAGGCGGGCGCCGAAAATCTTCGCCTCCTCGTCGATCCGCGCCACGATTGGCTCAGGATCGCCGCGCATCAGCCGTCGCGACACAGCCAGTGCTTCAGGTGCCTTACGGGCGAGGCGGGCACATGCGGCCAACGCCGTCGCTTCAAGTTGATCGGCTGGCACAATGGCATTGACGATACCCGCCTCCCGTGCGCGCTCGGCCGAGAACGGTTCGCCCAGCACCAGCAACTCGAACGCCCGTGCATAGCCCATGCGCATGGGCGCCAGCATGCTGGAACCGGCTTCCGGCACCAGCCCCAGATCGAGGAACGGCGTGCGCAGGCTGGCCGACGGCGTCGCGTACACCAGATCACAGTGAAACAGCAGCGTTGTGCCGATGCCGACCGCCAGGCCATCGACTGCGGCGATCATCGGCTTGGCGATGCGCGGCAGATGGCGGATGAAATTCAACACCGGGGCACCTAGTGTCGAGCTGCCGCGCGCACGTTCCATGAACTCGCCGATGTCATTGCCCGCCGAGAACACCCCGCCCGAACCGATGAACAGATGCGCGACAATGGCCGGGTCATTGTCGCCCCGGTCAAACGCCTCGCGCATCTCGACGTACATGGCGGACAGCAGCGCGTTTTTCTTGTCTGGCCGCGTGAAGCGATAGGTCTGCACCCCGTCGCGGACGGTGATTTCGATATCTTTGGACATGGTCGGCTCCAATCGCCACGGTTTGCAAATTATGCTGACAGTAATTCGGTATCGACGCCCAGAACCGAATCGCCGCCGCTGGTGACGATGGCCGCCAATCCCGACGCCTGGACGCAGATGTTCTCGGCGAAAAACCGGGCCGCCGCGACGTGGTGGGCGTTGCTGGTCCCGAGTGTACCGTCACGGGCTGCCGCCAGGGCACCACGCGCCAGATAGTGCCCGCCCGCTGCGATACCGAACAGTCGCAGGTAGGGCGTCGCCCCGCTCAAGGCCGCGTTTGGGTTGGTGGCAAGCATCTGGCCCATCCACGTGGTGGCTTCGGTCAGTGCCGTCACGGCTTCACCCAGCCGGTCACCCATCCGGCCGAACTGCGGCTGGTTTGAGGCCCGGACCGCCTCGACCGTTTCGCGCAGCTCAGCCAGATACGCCTCGACGACTTTGCCACCGCCGAGCGGCAGCTTGCGGGTGACGAGGTCAATTGCCTGAATGCCATTCGTGCCCTCGTAGATCGGCAGAATGCGGGCATCGCGGTAGTATTGGGCTGCGCCGGTCTCCTCGACAAAGCCCATGCCACCGTGGATCTGCACCCCTAGGGACGCTACTTCGCAGCCGATATCCGTCGAAAACGCCTTGGCGATAGGCGTTAGTAGCGCTGCCTTGGCCTGCGCTGCCTGGCGTTCAGGCTCAGATTTCGCGCGGTGCGACAGATCGATCTCGCGTGCTGTCACAAGGCAAATGGCCCGTGCGGCCTGTGTCATCGACTTCATCGTCAAAATAGAGCGTTTCGTATCGGCGTGCTCGATGATCGGGCTCATGCCGGTGCCTATGGAGGTCGCCGCGCGGCCTTGACGGCGCTCTTTCGCGTAGGCCACCGCTGCCTGTGTCGCCCGCTCGGCGATTGCGACCCCTTGCACGCCGACAGCGAGCCGGGCCGCATTCATCATGATGAACATTGTCATCAGGCCGCGGTTTTCTTCCCCGACCAGATAGCCGGTTGCGCCGCCCTTTTCGCCGAATTGCATCGTGCAAGTCG
The DNA here is from genome assembly GCA_043718785.1 of Hyphomicrobiaceae bacterium. Taxonomy (GTDB): domain Bacteria; phylum Pseudomonadota; class Alphaproteobacteria; order Rhizobiales; family Hyphomicrobiaceae; genus JAYSVA01. Next base: position 1,777 of record JAYSVA010000082.1, on the reverse strand, counting down.
GCGATGCGTGGATGCCGAGTTTATGCTCGAGTCCGGCACACAAAACGTCGTTGCGGGCGCCGAGCGAGCCATCGGCATTGACGAGAATTTTCGGCACTAGGAACAGCGAGATGCCTTTGGTGCCAGCCGGTGCGTCGGGGAGGCGCGCCAGGACCATATGAATGATGTTTTCAGTGAGTTCGTGCTCACCGTAGGTGATGTAGATTTTCGTCCCAGTGATCCGATACGTGCCGTCCGGCTGTTTGATGGCTTTGGTCCGCAGTTCACCCAGATCAGACCCGGCATGCGGTTCCGTCAGGTTCATCGTGCCAGTCCACTGGCCCGACACCATTTTCGGCAAATACGTCGTTTTCAGCACCTCTGAGCCATGGGCATGCAGCGCGTCAATCGCGCCTTGCGTTAGCAGCGGGCACAGGCCAAATGCCATATTCGCCGAATTCCAGATCTCACAAGCAGCCATTGAGACGAAGCCCGGCAGGTTCTGCCCGCCGTATTCTTCTGGGCACGGTAGCGCACTCCAGCCACCCGATGAAAACGCGGCATAGGCCTCTTTCCACCCAGCTGGCGTCGTCACCACGCCATCCTTGACGCTTGAGCCTGCGCGGTCGCCGACCCAGTTCAGTGGGGCCAACACGTCGGCACCGAACTTGCCTGCTTCCTCGATCACGGCTTGAACCGTGTCCTCGTCGAGCCCTGGGAACAAGTCGGTATCGCAAAGGTCCTTGAGACCGACGGCGGTCTTGAGTGCAAACAAAATGTCGTTTACGGGAGCCTGATAGGTCATCTTGACGTCCTCGTTCGCTAATTCTTGGATTTCTTGGTGTTGCATAGTGCTTGGGCCGCGAACTGACTGGTTCGCCGCGCCAAACCTGGATGGCAGCCGTCTATACACCCTGACACCCCGCTTGACCAATACGTCATGTCGGGTTTGAGATCGAGCATGGTCCACATCGTAGTATCGCCCGCAGCAATTGCAAACGCCGCAGAACTTCTGCGCGCGGGCGGCCTCGTCGCGTTTCCGACGGAGACGGTTTATGGGCTGGGGGCAGACGCGACCAACAGTGCGGCTGTCGCCAGAATTTTTGCCGTCAAAGGGCGGCCGCATTTCAACCCGCTGATCGCCCACGTGGCTGACTTGGCTGCGGCTGAAAAGCTTGCGTTTTTTGATGAACGCGCCCGTAAACTGGCCTTGGCATTCTGGCCAGGCCCGCTGACCCTGGTGCTGCCACGGCGGCCAGATAGCGGACTTTCCGAGTTGATGACCGCAGGCCTCGATACGGTTGCTGTGCGGGTGCCGTCGCATGAGGTCGCCCAAGCGTTGCTGCAAGCGGCGGGAATGCCGGTTGCAGCTCCGTCCGCCAATCGCTCCGGGCGCGTCAGCCCCACGACCGCCGCTCATGTTGCCAGCGATCTCGGCGATGACGTTGCCTGCATTCTCGATGGTGGTGCTTGCGATCACGGTGTCGAAAGTACGGTTGTCGCGTTCGGCGCGCACGTTGTGGTGTTGCGACCAGGGGCGGTGACGGCCGACCAGATCGAGGCAATTCTCGGTGGGCGCGTGCACGGGCAATCGCTGCGTCAAGGCGAAGCGCCGATGGCACCCGGTCAATTGGCCAGCCACTATGCGCCGCTGGCCAAGGTGCGGCTGGCGGCGAGTTCTGTCGGTCCCGGCGAAGCTTTGCTGGCGTTTGGACCGGCCCCACTGCCGACGTCCGGACCACAATTCAATCTCAGCCCGGCGGGGCGGCTTGATGAGGCGGCGGCCAATCTCTTTGCG
>JAYSVA010000081.1:0-10280 GCA_043718785.1 Hyphomicrobiaceae bacterium | reverse complement strand
GTCGCTGCCGGTACCAAACCGCTGCAACCCCTGCCGTTGTCAGCGGCAACAGTCCTGTCACCACCGCGCCATGGGTACTCGGCACGTATTGCAACGCCAGTGACATGAACAACGGGAAACCGATCACCACGCCCGCAGATGTGAATGCCAGCAGGCCCCATTGGTCCTTGGCCGGCCAGCGCAACTTGCCCCGCAAATGCTGTACCAGGAGATACAGTACTGACAGTCCACCCGCGACCGCCGCTCGCCCAAACGTGACGAACCATGGCGACAGCTGCGGTTCGTACAACGTGCCGATGGCCAGCTTCGTCATCGGCAAGGTCGCGCCGAACAGTATTACTCCCACCAAGCCCAGAAGTAGGCCCAGTCGTTCATCGCGCGCGGTCATTGTGGCTCCTGGTTTCGCCTTACAGGCGAATTTCGAAGGACCTTCTGTCCTTCGAGCATCCTGGACAAGGGACTAGTCCCTTGACCCTGGAAGGACAACGCCCTTCTGCTCGACGATGCGGCGGTATTGAGCGGGCTCGCGGTGGCGTTCCAGGTTGAACGTCCAGGCTTTGTAGTTGTTGCAGGCGTCGAGATCGCAGCGCGCCACCACCAGTTCATCGCCCTGCGTTAGTGCCTGTGCGACCACGAGCCCCGAGGGCGCAATGATCGACGTGCCGCCGATCAGCTCGCAACCTTCCTCCATGCCCGCTTTGGCGACGCCGACCACCCAGGTGCCGTTGGCATAGGCACCGGCCTGCATTGACAGCTGATTGTGGAACTCGCTGAGGCGGTCATGTTCGGGCGCGGGCGGGTTATGGCGCGGGGTGTTATAGCCGAGCAGCACCATCTCGACGCCCTGCAGGCCCATCACCCGGTACGTCTCGGGCCAGCGTCGGTCATTGCAGATCGCCATGCCGAGGTAGCCGCCATAGGCCTGCCAGACGCCCCAGTTAAGATCGCCAACCTCAAAGTAGCGCTTCTCCAGATGCTGGAACGCCCGCCACGGCTCGTGTTCCGCGTGCCCCGGCAGATGGATCTTGCGATACTTGCCGATCAGTTTGCCGGTCCGATCCACCAGGATCGATGTATTGAAACGCCGTGGCTTCGCACTGGTGCGATCCAACTCCGCGTATCCCAGATAGAACCCGATGCCGAACCGCTTGGCATCGTCGAACAGCGGCTGCGTTTCCGGCCCTGGCATCTCGGCTTCGAAGAATGTGTCGATCTCGGCCTGATCCGGCATCCACCAGCGCGGAAAGAACGTCGTTAGCGCCAGCTCCGGAAACACCACCAGGGTGCAGCCGTGCTTGGCCGCATCGGCCAGTAATGCCCGCATCCGGTCGACAACTTGGCGACGCGTGTCGGCGCGCTGGATGGGGCCGAGCTGGGCGGCGCCGACGGTGATGATGCGGCTCATGCGTAGCCTCTATCGTCGATGGCCCTAACGCAAATGGCAGGATGCGAAATGACCCGGCGCGACTTCCTTCAGCGTGGGTACGTCGACCTTGCACCGGGCTTGTGCGTACTGGCAGCGGGTGTGGAAATGGCAGCCGGTCGGCGGGTTGACCGGGCTCGGCACGTCGCCGGTCAGAATGATCCGCTGCGATTTGACCGTTGGATCAGGCACTGGCACCGCCGACAGCAGCGCTTCGGTATAGGGGTGCTGAGGCCGCGCATACAGGTCGGCTTTATTCGCCAGCTCGACGATCCGCCCGAGGTACATCACGGCGACGCGATGGCTGATGTGCTCGACCACGGCCAGATCGTGGGCGATGAACAGGTATGACAGCCCCAACTCTTTCTGCAGGTCCTCCAGCAGGTTGATCACCTGCGCCTGCACCGACACGTCGAGCGCCGATACTGGCTCATCGCAGACGATCAGCTTCGGGTTCAGTGCCAATGCTCGCGCAATGACCAGCCGCTGCCGCTGGCCGCCGGAGAATTCGTGCGGAAACCGTGTCAGTTGATCGGCCCGCAGGCCGACCTTCGTAAAAAGGTCCGCGACCCGGGCGTGCATCTCGTCCTTGGATAGCTTTTCAAAGTTGTGCAGGGGTTCGGCGACCAGATCCACCGCCCGCATGCGCGGATTAAGTGACGAGAACGGGTCCTGGAACACCACCTGCAGCTGCCGCCGCTCGGGCCGCATCTCAGCTTGGCTGAGCTGGTCGATGCGGCGGCCCGACAGCGAAATCTCGCCCTCAGTGGGCTCGACTAGCCGCAGGATCAAGCGGCCGACGGTCGACTTGCCGCAACCGGACTCGCCAACCAGCCCTAGCGTTTCGCCGGGGCCGACATGGAAGCTGACGCCATCGACGGCCCGGACTGCGCCGACGTTGCGCGAAAATAGACCTTTGCGGATTGGGAAATGCTTCTTGAGGTTGCGTACCTCAAGGATCGGCGGAGCCTTGGCCACTGCGGCGGTGGCGGGTTGGGGGATCGTTAGCATGCTCATATGGCGGCCTCCGCCATCGTTTTGTCGGCCAACAGTTTGTCGGCGTGCCAGCAGGCGACGCTGTGCGCGCGGCCAGCAACGGTCACCAGTGGCGGATAGGCTGCGTGACACTGGTCGGTGGCGTGAGCGCAGCGCGGGGCGAAAATGCAGCCAGGAATTTTCGTTTTGAGTGACGGCACGACACCGGGGATCTCCGCTAGTCGGGTTTTCCGTTTCGCTGGGTCAATCGTCGCCGACAGATGCGGCACCGAACCGAGCAACGCCCGCGTGTAGGGGTGGCGCGGATGGGCGAACAGCTCACCTACCGGCGCTTCTTCGACGATGCGGCCGCCGTACATCACGATCACCCGCTCAGCCATTTCAGCGACAACGCCAAGATCATGCGTGATCATGATGATGGCGGCGCCGATTTTCGATTTCAGCTGCCGCATCAGGTCGAGGATCTGCGCCTGCACGGTAACGTCGAGCGCGGTGGTCGGTTCGTCGGCGATCAACAGCTTCGGGTTGCAGGCGAGCGCCATTGCGATCATCACGCGTTGGCGCATGCCGCCGGACAATTCGTGCGGATACTGCTCGATCCGCCGCTCGGGTTCGGGAATATTGACCAGTATCAACGCCTCAATCGCGCGCTGGGTGGCGTCACGCTTGCTGAGCCCCTGGTGCAGCCGCAGCGTTTCCGTGATCTGGCGGCCAATGGTCAGCACCGGGTTGAGTGACGTCATCGGCTCCTGAAAGATCATCGAGATGTCGTTGCCGCGAATGCGGCGCATCTCCTTGTCGGTCAGTTCCAGCAGGTTGCGGCCCTGGAACTTGACGCTACCGACGATTTTACCAGGCGGTTCCGGGATCAGCCGCAGGATCGACATCGCCGTCACCGACTTGCCGCAGCCGCTCTCGCCGACAATGGCTAGCGTTTCGCCCTCGTTGACGGTGAATGAGATGCCGTCAACAGCGCGGTTGACGCCATCTTGGCCACGGAAATGTGTGCGTAGGTGTTCGACTTCGAGGAGCGGCGGGGTGGTTGCTGGGGCGGTACTCATATCAATGCCCCTTCGCTGAACGCGGATCGAGGGCGTCGCGCAGACCATCGCCGAACAAGTTGACGGCCAGCACCGTGAACGACAGGAACAGCGCCGGGAAGAACACCACGAACGGCTTGACCTGCCAGAGCGTCCGGCCCTCGGCCATGATGTTACCCCATGACGGAATGTTCGGCGGCGTACCTGCGCCGATGAACGACAGGATCGCCTCGGTAATCATCGCGGAAGCGCAGATGTACGTGGCCTGCACGGTCAGCGGCCCGAGCGTGTTTGGCAGAATATGTCGCCAGATAATGCGCGGCATCCGCGTGCCTGCCGCAACCGCCGCATCAACGTAGGGCTGCTCGCGCACCGATAGTACAACGCCGCGCACGAGGCGGGATACGCGCGGGATTTCCGCGATGGTGATGGCGATGATGACGTTCTGAACGCTGCCACGCGTCAGTGCCATCAGCGCCACAGCCAGCAGGATCGGCGGGATCGACATCAGGCCATCCATGACGCGCATAATGATGCTGTCAGCCCAGCGGATGTACCCTGAGACGAGACCAATAAACAGGCCGGTGGCCGACGCCAGGATTGCCACCGAGAACCCGACCAGCAGCGAAACGCGGGTGCCATACAATACGCGGCTATAGAGATCGCGGCCGAGCATATCGGTGCCGAACCAGTAGTCGGCGGACGGCGGGCGCGTGCGTTTGGCGGGTGCCAGCGCCGTTGGATCAACGGTGAACAGTAGCGGCGCGAAGATCGCCACGAACAACATGGCGAGCAGTAGAAACGCACCCATGGCCATGCTCGGATAGCGCCGACACCAGCCGATCAGCCCCTTGCGGGTGCGGACAGGCGGCAGCACGTCAGGCAGGTTGGCGTAGTCGAGCGGCGCACTCAATAGCGGATCCTCAATAACGTATGCGGGGGTCGAAGAAGGTGTAGGTGATGTCAACGAGCAGGTTGACCAGCACGTAGACGACAGAGAACAGCAGCACGAGCCCCTGGATGACCGGGTAGTCACGGCGCAAGATAGCATCGATTGTCAGCCGCCCGAGGCCAGGGATCGCGAACACGCTTTCGGTGACGACCGCGCCGCCGATCAGCAGTGCCATGCCGATGCCAATGACCGTGACGATGGGCACGGCGGCATTTTTCAGTGCGTGCAGGAACAGGATCGAAGGTTGCGCTAAGCCTTTCGCGCGGGCGGTGCGGATGTAATCCTGTCCCAGCACATCCAGCATCGTCGAGCGGGTAATACGCGCGATCAGCGCAATGTACACACAGCCGAGCGCGATCGCTGGCAACGCTAGGTTGTTGAGCCACGGGCCAATGCCTTTAGCGATGGGCGTGTAACCTTGGACCGGAAACCAAGCCAGTTCGAGGGCAAAAACGTAAGCCAGCATGTAGCCGACAACGAACACCGGCACCGAAAAGCCAAATACGGCGAAGGCCATCACGACGCGGTCGATCCAGGTGCCGGCCTTCCAGGCGGCCAGCACGCCCATCGGAACTGCGATGCTGATCGATAGTACCAATGTTAGTAGCGCTAATGACAGCGTCGGCTCAATGCGCTGTTTAATCAGGTCCGTCACAGGCAGATTTGTAAAGATCGACTTGCCGAGGTCGCCGCGTGCCATCTGGCCAACCCATTCGGCAAACCGCACTGGGAAGGGCCTGTCGAGCCCGAGACCTTCGCGGATCTTGCGGATATCGTCCGGCGAGGCTTGATCGCCGCCAATCATGGTCGCCGGATCGCCGGGGGCCAGATAGAGCAAGCTGAAGACGAGCAAGGCAACCGTCGCCATCACCGGAATGGTCGCGAGGATGCGGCGCAGAATGTAGGTGAGCATGATGGTCCCGTCGACGATGGCGGAAGTGCCCGCCTAGGACATCCTAGGCGGGCGTCAACCGAGCGTCTTTAGGCGTTCTTCTTGACGTCCCAGAAGAACGGCAGCGGACCCTGGACGATACCTTCTACATTGGTCCGCCAAGCCTGATAGTTCTTCGATAGGCCAAGCGGCGCAAACACGACGTTCTCCATCGCAGCCTTATTCAACCGAGCGATCGCCGCCTTCTCCTCATCGAGCGACTTGGCTTCGAACCAATTGGTAACTTCGGTTTCAACGGCCGGGACATCTGGCCAGCCGAACCAGGCCTTGTCGCCGTTTGCGCGCACAGCCGTGTAACCTGCCGGATTGACGCAATCGGCGCCCGAGTGCCAAGTGTGGAACATGTTCCAGCCGCCAGCGGATGGCGCATCCTTCTTGGCGCGGCGCTGGCCGACAGTGCCCCAATCGGTGGCAACGAAGTCGACGTTCATGCCGAGCCGCTTCAGCAGGTCGATGGTGACGTCACCCATGGCTTTGACCGGCGGCAGATCTTGGCCGACGACGCAAACCACCGGCTCGCCTTTGTAACCGCTCTCTGCCAGCATTTTCTTGGCGGCGTCCATGTCGCGCTTGCCTTTGAGGATGTCGCCGCCGACTTCCGTGTAAAGCGGCGTGCCCGGCGTGAAGAACGACGGGAGGCGTGACCACAATGCTTCATCACCCCCGGTGACGGCGCTCATGTAGTCGGCCTGATCCAGCGCCATCATCACGGCGAGGCGGGCTTTGACGTTGTTGAACGGCGCATGCAGATGGTTGAACCGGAATGAGCAGATGTTGCCCATCGGGTCAGCCACTTCGAGTTTGATTTTATTATTCTTTTTCAACGTTGGCGCGAGGTCGGTCAGGACCATTTCCCACCAGTCGACTTCGCCGTTCTGCAGCGCGGCTGAGGCCGTCGCAGGGTCGGGCATAATCACCCACTCGATGCGGTCGAGGTGCATGCGCTTGCCGCCCGCCAGCCAGGATGATGGCTCGTTGCGCGGCACGTAGTCGGCAAACTTCTCGAATACAGCTTTCGCGCCCGGCACAAACTCGGATGCGACGAACTTCATCGGACCCGAGCCGATGTATTCGGTGATGGGCTTGAATGGATCGGTGTTGGCAATCCGCTCCGGCATCACGAACGTGCACGGCGAATTGTTTTTGCCGAGTGCCAGCAGCATTTTGGGGTATGGCTTCGATAGGACCCAGCGGAACGAGCGGTCGTCAAGGGCGACCAACTCTTTCTGCAAAGCTTTGAGCATCAGACCCATCGGATCGCGGGCTGACCAGCGCGTGATGCTGGCCACGGCATCCTTCGCTGTTACCTTAGCACCGTCGTGGAATTTTAGGCCTTCGCGCAGCGTGAATGTCCAGGTTAGGCCATCAGCGGACACTTCCTCGGACTCAACCATCTGACGTTGCGGCACCAGGTTCTTATCGACCCCGTACAGCGTATCCCAGACCAGTGCACCGGCATTGCGCACGACATACTGCGTGCCCCAGATCGGGTCGAAGTTGGCGAGGTTGGCTTGCGGCACAAACCGCAGGGTTTTGGCGGCGGCATTCTGGCTGATGGCTGGCATCGGGAAGCCCGATGCGCCGAAACCGACGAGGCCTGCCCCACCCAAACCTTTGAGAGCGGTTCTGCGATTGATGGTCATGGAATTCCTCCCTGGAATCACGCTGAAAGTCTGACGGCTGCATCTTTGAGCCGATCTCGCTCATGCGATGCGATCATGAGCACCCGGTTCGCCGGATGCTTTGCTTCTTTGGTCACGTGTGACAGTGAAGCCCGACGCTTATCTGTCGTCAATGGTCCCGTTGATTGAAAATCAGGCAGTGCGCAAGAAAACCTGAGCGGGCTCATACAACTTTGGCAGTCTCCAGCACCGCGCGGATCAGCACGTTGGCCCCGGCTGTCGCCCACTCCGGCTTGATGTCCTCGGCTTCGTTGTGGCTGATGCCATCGACGCAGGGCACGAATATCATCGCCGTTGGCGTGACTTTGGCCATGTAAACAGCGTCATGTCCGGCGCCGGACGTGATGTTGCGGTGCGACAGTCCCAGTTGTTCGGCCGCGCTTCGGACGGCGCTGACACAGGCTTGATCAAACGCTGTCGGCGGGAAGTTGAAGATTTCCGTCAATCCGTGTGTCAGTCCTGTTTTTGCGGCGATCTCGGGCACAGCCGCCCGCAGAGCTTTGTCCATTAGCGCCAGCTGATTGGCGTCCGGATGGCGGAAATCGACGGTCAGGAAAACGCGGCCGGGGATCACGTTGCGGGAGTTCGGATAGGACTGGATCATACCACAGGTGGCGCAGGCGTTGGGCTCGTGCGCCCAGCCAATGGCGTTGACTGCCTCGATAATGCGGGCGGCACCGAGCAGGGCATCCTTGCGGCGTGCCATTGGCGTCGGTCCCGCATGGCTCTCGACGCCATCGAGCGTGATTTCGTACCAGCGCTGGCCGTTGGCGTGCGTAACGACGCCGATGTCAATTGCCGCTTCCTCGAGCACTGGGCCTTGTTCGATATGCAGCTCGAAGAACGCTTTGACCGGGCGTCCACCCACCGCCTCAGGTCCTGCAAACCCGATGCGTGCGAGTTCGTCGCCAATCTTCTTGCCGTCGTTGTCGGCGCGGGACTGGCCGTAGGCTAAGTCAAAGTGGCCCGCGAACACACCCGATGCGACCATCGCAGGTGCGAAACGTGACCCTTCTTCGTTGGTCCACATTGCAATTTCGATGGGGTGGCGCGTCTTGATATCGAGGTCGTTCAGGCTGCGTACGACTTCGAGTGCCGCCATTACTCCAAGTGCGCCGTCGAACTTGCCGCCAGTCGGCTGTGTGTCGAGATGGCTGCCGACCATGACCGGTGGCAGGCTGTCATCTTGACCAGGCCGACGGGCGAAGATCGAGCCCATTGCGTCAACTTTGATGGAGCACCCCGCCGCTTTGCACCAGTCGATGAACAAGTGGCGAGACTGTTTGTCGAGATCAGTAAGTGTCAGCCGATTGACGCCGCCCTTAGGCGTCGCGCCGATTTTTGCCATCTCCATCAGGCTTTCCCAGAGGCGGGCACCGTCGACGGTTAAGTTGGTCTTTGATCGCATGGCAGGTTCCCGAAGTGGTGGTGTGCGATTTAAGTTGACGTTTAGTATCGCATATGTTCTGCATATGCAAGTTAAATGTTCTCTGACGGTTGATGCTTCGTCTCGCGGTGAGTGTATCGTCCTATGGCAAACGTGCAAATGCTTTCGTATCTGTTGGCCGATTCAGTGTTGCAGCCTTTTTGGGTCAGCCAACGCGAGCCATCCGAAACCTGTTATCGATTGAGCGAACGAATGCCCCACTCGGCTCTCCAGCACGCAGAAGTCCGAGCGCTCGCCGAGATGGCCACAGTCGAGCGCACGCCTTGCGGTGTCGGGGATCTCGTATGGCGGCGCTGGAACCATCCGGATCCGACGGCCGGAACGGTGATCCTCTGTCACGGCGGTTCGGGCTCGTGGCTGCACTGGCTCAAGACGATCCCGGCGCTGAGTGCCCGCTACCACGTTCTGGCGGTCGATCTGCCGGGTCTGGGAGACAGCGCCATGCCGCCGGAACCACTAACGCCCGCAAATTCGGGGCACTGGCTGGCAGAAGGGATCAAGGCGCTGCTGACGCCGCAGACACAAGCGCATCTGGTGTCGTTTTCCTTCGGTTCGCACGTCTCGACGTTTGCGTTGGTTGAGTTAGGGGAGCAAGTCGGAAGCTGGGTGGGCAGCTTTACGATTTGCGGTTGCGCCGCGCTGGGCTTGAACCGGGGGCCCGAGTTGAAGTTTGCGAAAGAGCGGCCGCACATGACCGCAGCGGAACTGCGGGACGTGCACGCCTACAATCTACAGGTGCTGATGATCCGCGAGCCGAGCCGCATCGATGCGCTGGCGATCGATATTCAGGCGTCGAACGTGCGTCAGGCCCGGTTCCGTTCGCGGCCGTTTGCCGGAACCGACGAAATCAAGCGCAACCTGCATCGCGTGAAAGTACCGCTGAATGCCATTTGGGGCGCCCTCGATCAGATCGCGACGCCGGGGATCGAGATCCGCTACGCGGTGCTGCGGGAGCATCATCCGGAGTTGCGGACCCGCACGATTGCGGATGCGGGCCATTGGGTGATGTACGAGCAGCCCGCCGCTTACAACGCGGCGCTGCTGGAATTGCTGACCGAGCGGGAGGCTGATCGTGCGGCGATGGCAAACAGCGCCGCAACCCGTTGAGTGATACCAGTGAGCCATTCGGATGACTTTTTGGTTTTTTCTCCCTTCCCCCCGTTGCGGGGGTGGGGCCGGGGATGGGGGCTGGCTCCAGAGAGCACCCCCCACCTGACGCGGCAAAATCGATTTTTGTGAAGTACAAAAATCGAGCCGCGCTGTCCTCCCCCGCAAGGGGGGAGGATGCGCAAGAGCCGAAAGGGTCGTCGGATTGGCTCGCCGGTATGACTAGGACAGGGCGTTCGGTGCCGCACGGGATCGGTTCGGCTGACTCGGCAAGTTCAGGCTCACTGTGGACCCCTCGGCATCGCTAGTGATTGATATGCGGCCACCGTGCGCTTCAGCCAATGCACGCGCCATTGGCAAGCCGATCCCGTTCTGGCCAGTGTCGGTCGTGTGCTCCGCCATATCCAAGGGTGTGGTGTCAATATCCCGGCGGAGCACGTCAGCAATCAGCGCGGGCGACATGCCGATGCCTGTATCGCGGACATCAATACGGGCTCCACCGGTGGCGGAGGTCCGCGTCGGTTCAGTCGCGGCGGTCATCGGCTCAGCAATGATCGAGGTCGCCACCGTTATGGTGCCGCCTGCAGGTGTGAATTTCAAAGCGTTGGACAGCAGGTTCAAGATGATCTGTTTGATACTTCGCCGATCAGCGACCAGATAAAGTGGCTGCGGGTTCAGGGC
>JAYSVA010000009.1:0-4844 GCA_043718785.1 Hyphomicrobiaceae bacterium | reverse complement strand
AGCGCGAGCGCACCCTGACATCATCGACAGCACAGGCGATCCAGCAAACCGTGGTGCCGGTGTTCGGCGGCTCACAGCACGGGGCCAGCCCTGGCGATGACCTTAAGCGGGATCGTGCCTGGCTGGAGGCCTATAACGCCCAGCTCGCGGCCAAGAATTGCCCGACCTACAACCTCGAAAACGAGCTGCAGCCACGTTCGATCCGCGACACACCGCAGCCCGTGCCAAAAGGCGCCGCCGCTAAGCCCGCCAAGAAGCCCTAAGCGCCGCCGCTTGAGCCGTGCCGCCTGAAGCCGTATGGTCCGCCCCACTGCGCCACGCCCCACTGCGCCCCGACGTCAACAGGCAACACCACCCTCATGCGGCCCGATGCTTTCACGCCCTTGTTTGCCTCGGCTGAGGAGCTGACCGGCGTTGGCCCGCGCTTGCTGACCCTGTTGAAGAAAGCGCTGCGCCTGCCGCCGGGCGTCACCAGCCCCCGCGTCATCGATATGCTCTGGCACACGCCAACCGGCGTCATCGACCGGCGCGCGACGCCGACCATCGCCAGCGCCGTGCCAGGCACCATCGCGACGCTGGAATTGCGCATCCTCAAGCACCGCCCGCCGCCGCGCGGCAACACCAAAGCGCCCTACAAGATCACCTGCGAGGACGACACCGGCACGATGGACATCGTGTTCTTCCGGATGGAGCGGACGTTCGTTGAGCGGCTGCTGCCGGAGGGCTCCATCCGCTTTGTGTCAGGTCGCGTGGAGCACTTCTCGGACAAGGTGCAGATGTCGCATCCCGACTACATCGTTGCCCCGGACAAGCGCGATACGCTGCCGATGCTGGAGCCGGTTTATCCGCTGACCGCCGGGCTATCGAGCAAGCTGCTGGTCAAGGCGATCCGGCAGGCGGTGGACCGGATGCCCGAGGTGCCGGAATGGCAGGACGAGACGTGGCTGGCCTCCAAGAACTACCCGTCGTTCAAGGGGGCGCTCGGCAGTCTGCACCGCCCCATCGAGGTCAGCGATATCTCCAATGGCAGCCCGGCTTGGCAGCGCCTCGCCTATGACGAGCTGCTGGCCGGGCAGATCGCGCTTGGCCTCGTGCGGCAAAGTTTTAAGGCGCAATCGGGCCGGGCGATCAAAGGCGATGGCCGCATCCGCGCCAAGCTGATCGAGGCGCTGCCGTTCCAGCTGACCAACAGTCAGATCACCTCCATCGCCGATATCGTCGCCGATATGGCAGCGCCACACCGCATGCTCCGTCTGCTGCAGGGCGATGTCGGCTCCGGCAAGACGATGGTGGCGCTGATGGGCATGGCGGCGGCGGTGGAGGCGGGCGCGCAGGCCGCCCTGATGGCCCCGACCGAAGTGCTCGCCCGCCAGCACGCCGAGACAATGGAACCGCTCGCCGCCAAGGCTGGCCTGCGCCTCGGCCTGCTGACGGGCCGCGAAAAGGGTAAGCCACGCAAGGAGGTGCTGAGCCGCCTGGCTTCAGGCGAAATCGACATTCTGATCGGCACGCACGCGCTGTTCCAAGACGATGTCGAGTTCAAGGATCTGGCCTTCGCCGTGATCGACGAGCAGCACCGTTTTGGCGTGCATCAGCGCCTCGCGCTGCAGAGCAAAGGCAAGGATGGCGGCGCGAACGTCCTCGTCATGACCGCGACGCCGATTCCCCGGACGTTGCTGATGACCAACTATGGCGACCTCGACGTATCGCGCCTGACCGAGAAACCGGCAGGCCGCAAGCCGGTGGTGACAACGTTGGTCTCCAATGAGCGGCTGGAGGATGTCGTCGGCGGCCTGCGTCGCGCCGTCTCCGAGGGCGCGCAGATCTACTGGGTCTGCCCGCTGATCGAGAGTTCCGACAAGTCCGAGCTGGCCGCCGCCGAGGAACGCGCGGGCCACCTCAACCAGGTGTTCGGCGACGGCGTCGTCGGCCTGCTGCACGGCGGCATGACCGGCCCCGCCAAGGACGCTGTGATGGCCGCGTTCACCGCCAACCAGCTGAAAATCCTGGTCTCGACGACAGTGATCGAGGTCGGCGTCAACGTGCCGAACGCCTCCATCATGGTGATCGAGCAAGCCGAGCGCTTCGGCCTCGCCCAGCTGCATCAGCTACGTGGCCGCGTCGGTCGTGGCAGCCGCCAGTCCTATTGCCTGCTGCTCTATCAGGGGCCGCTTGGCAAGACGATGGAAGCCCGCCTCAAGATGATGAAAGACACCGAAGACGGCTTCCTCATCGCCGAGAAGGATTTGGAGCTGCGCGGCGGCGGCGAAGTCATGGGCGCCCGCCAATCCGGCGCACCGGAGTATAGGGTAGCGGAGGTGCCAGGGTTTGCCGATTTGGTGGAAGCGGCAAGACAAGACGCGACCATGGTGCTGTCGAAAGACCCGTCGTTGAGCAGCGAGCGGGGGTTGGCGCTGCGGCAGCTGCTGTATTTGTTCGAGTGCGACGAAGCCGTCCGCCTGTTCCGGGCGGCTTGAGGGTGGGCACGGACCGTCCGGCCCTAGCTGGGCGTAGGTTGGGTCAAGCTTTTGCGCGACCCAACATCCACGGGTGGTGAGCAAACCCGGCTGCGTGCGTATTCATCGTTTAAAGATGGTTTTTGGCAATAGTCGTCACGGAAGGCACACAACCGGACTGAATTGATGAAACAAACCCCTGTCGAAGATCACTTGTATCGTCGGTTCATAACGGATTTTCTTGGCGCATTTCTAGTGGTTCTGCCGCTTGTTCTTATCGCGCTGCTGTTCGTTCATCGTGGTCCCAGCCTAAGCACAGGGCAGCGGGGCGATGGTTTGGGTCTTGCTATCATCCTAATTGTTGTAGTGGGTCCGATGCTGCCGCTATTGGCGTTTTGCGCATTAGCAGGTTCAGTTTATGCCTTGTCTCGGTTTAAGCGTGGCCAAGCATGTGGAATTGTACTCTCAATTCTGTCCTACCCCGTTGGTGATAAACTAATCGAGTATCACAACGACTCACACATCATAGCGCTGGCTTCGCCTGCGATAAGAATTTTAACACTTGATTTACCGGTGATCGAATTTTTTTCACGAGAGAACTCCGTCGCCGAGGAGTACATTTCTGATCTTGTTCTTTTGACGGGCAAAGAAGTTTTTGATGTCTCGACGAGTAGTGTTGGTGAACGAAGAAGCCAATCAATCTATCGTGCGGCACGAGGACCAGATTGTCTGGAGAAGCCAGAGTTGATCGTTTCCATGCTCAAACTGATTGAGAGGGGTGTCAGCGGCGCTTGTGTCATCAAAATCTACGAGGCTCAACCCACGGCCAAACGGTCAGATGCCATTGTTATCAGCGAACGAAGTGCCGAATTTCATCCGTTTCACCGTGTCTCTCGATCTCGAGACCTGAAAGTCGTCGACGTCAACGAATGGCGGAGGGGACAAGTTGTGCCGCTGATGCGTACACTTGCTGGATACGTAGACGGCAAACACGTGCACCTTCCAGTTGGATTGGATGTTGTGACGAAGCCGTCGGTGCGTCACAACTATCAGGTCAATCTTGTCGTTAAGGCGATGAATGCATCGCTGGGTTTTGATCCAACCGAGGAAGTGGCAAAATTTGCAACTTTGGATCATGAGCAGGCTATCAAGCTGACCCTTCCGTACTTGATGCATGGAAATCCTGCCGTTCGTTTGGCTTCGTTAAATGTCGCCAGAAACTTGTCGACGAAACGGGTGGAGGCGTTCGCCGCGAAAGTGGCAAAGGGCACCAGATCTCCATCGGGAGTTCCCGAATGGGAGGCGTTCCAGGATCAGTTGTTGGTTATTTTCAGTGCAGTGGCTAACAATCATAACGAGGATCAACGAAGCGGAGCTGGATGGTTCTTGGCTATGCTGGAGCCGTCCAGGAAAGAACCGATTATTATCAAGAAGGAGCAAGCCGATTTTGCCCTAATCAGCAAAGTCCTTCGCAGTGATCGAATGGTTGACGATGTCAACGAGATACAGCGAGCAATTGCGGTTACAAAGGGTATGCGGAACGAATTGCCTCTGCACATCGTTGCGCTGGCCCGGACACGGATTGGTAATCTGACCTCGCCCGATGCGGATCAGGAAGGGATTTTGGCGGTGGCGTATTGCGTCGCGGCCCACAAAAATATTAAGCGTGCGGCAGAGATTATGGCTCTTCCGCACATGGTCGATCGAATTAAGGACGAAAAATGGGTGCGTTTAACGCAAGGGTGTTTCAATTGGTAACGGGGAAGATCCCGGATGCGCAGTGCCATGCGGCGCTGCCTCCGGGAAAACGGGGGGCGGGGCGTGTTGTTGGGCGGTGGCGTGGTGGCACTGCCTAGAGCGGCAATACCGAGCGGTCACCTCCCTACAGCTGTCATCCTAGGCCTTGTGCCTAGGACCCAGGGTTCGGCGGTTTCGAACCGGGAGGGCGGGCGTTGGCGGGACCGCCGGTACGGATCGAGGCGGCGCAGCGTGCGGCGGCGTGGGTCCTGGCCACAAGGCGCACAAGGCCCAGGATGACAGCTGTGGGTGAGTTGGCACTTGGGGTTTGTTGGCGCTTTAGCAAATCAGCGGCCGGCCGTTTCAACAAGTGGCCGCCCCTCACCCCGGCCCTCTCCCCGTGCGAGTGCAGGGCACGGGGAGAGGGAGCCTCGCGCGTTAACTATGTGGGTGGGCATGAGCTGGGTTGCAGGCCGGGCAATCGCGTTGATATTAAACGACAAATTCTGCCCGCCCCAATATTGCCCGACCCGAACAGAGGCAGGTTCTGCCGTGCGCACGCATCCGGCTGCGCGGACAAACGCCGTGTTTTGTGGCTCTGCTCCTGCTCTGCAAAAATAATGCACGTTAACGATATCTTTGTGCAGATTG
>JAYSVA010000080.1:0-10291 GCA_043718785.1 Hyphomicrobiaceae bacterium | reverse complement strand
ACCAGACTTCCCAGCCCAGGCCCCAGGCGCCGAGTGTCGGGCTTTCCCAGTCGTCCTCGACGAAGCGGATGTCGTGCACCAGCGGGTCGAGGCCGATGGCGGCGAGGGACTTCAGGTAGAGGTCCTGCAGGTCCGGCGGCGATGGCTTCATGATCACCTGGAACTGGTAGTAATGCTGCAACCGGTTCGGGTTCTCGCCGTAGCGCCCGTCCTTCGGGCGGCGGGAGGGCTGCACGTAGGCCGCGTTCCACGGTTTCGGGCCGAGCGCCCGCAGGGTCGTCGCTGGGTGGAAAGTGCCCGCACCCACCTCCATGTCGTAGGGCTGCAGGATGACGCAGCCCTGCGCCGCCCAGAACTGCTGCAGCGTCAGGATCAGGTCCTGGAACGCCGCTTGCGGGCGCAGGGCGGGCAAAGCCTCAGCAGGTTTGGTCTTCACGGCGGTCTTGGTCATGGATGCGGGCCAGTTCAGGGAACGGTGATTTGTGTTGCTCGGTTTCTAGGTGGCACCCGGTTCTGGATCAAGCGCAGACATTGCGGAATTCTAATGGTTGCTGATGCATCAGTTTGACGTGAGGCGGCGTCACCGTTACTTTATGGACGACGGTGCCCCCGCACTGGCAGGAATGAGTGAGCCGACCATGCCTTTGACCGCCAATAAGAAATCACCTGCGTCCGCGCCCTCAGCTGAGACCGCAGACGCGCCCTCCGTGTTCGAAGTGCTGCGCGAGCGGATCATCGCGCTCGATCTGGCACCTGGCACGGTGCTGAACCGGGCCGAACTGCAGCACGAATTCGGGCTGAGCTCGACGCCGATCCGTGATGCGCTGATGCGGCTATCCGACGAAGGGCTGCTCGACATCATCCCGCAGAGCGTGACGCGGGTGTCGCTGATTGACGTGCCGCTGGCCCGGCAAGCGCAGTTTCTGCGCCGCTCCGTCGAGCTGGAGGTGGTGCGGACGCTGGCGAGCATGCCTGAGCGGCCCTTCGTGGCTGACCTCAACGAATTCGTTGAGGCCCAGAAAGACTGTGCAGCGAAGCCGGATATCACCGCGTTCTATGCGTCGGATCTGGCCTTCCATCGCTGCTTGTATGCGCTGGCGGGCGCGCCGGACCTGTGGGTGCTGGTGCGGCAACGCAGCGGCCATCTCGACCGTATCCGCCGTCTGGACCTGCCAGCCGTTGGCAAGATGAACCAGATCGTCCGAGATCACGGTTTGGTCGTGACCGCCATTGCCGCCGGTGACGCCAGCGCCGGTCAATCGCACATGCGCGATCATCTCTCGCGCTCCATCAGCCTCAGCCAAGCCCTGCAAGATCAGCACCCGACGTTCTTCAAGGCCTGAACGTCGCTTGCCCGTAGGGCGCAAGAGCCCAATTGCGTATTCCGCCGTTTCTCCGCTTGCACGGCTTGAACAGGTCGACCTCGCCCGGTCGCGGCGGGATACGCAAACGGGCTATCCCGCCCTACGGACCATTCCGTTTATCCATGGCATTCCGCAGTAGCGCTAGGCCGCGATACAGGCCGTGCACGAACTTGCAGTACGGCAGCAGTAGGAACAGCGCCAGCACCACACCCAAGTGCACGGCCAGCATGATGCCCATGGCACTCGTTGCTCGCAGCGCTAACAGCGCCAGGCCCGTGAACGCGGTCAGGAACAGCAGGCCAACGAACGCGAAGTCCGAGCCGCGCAGGGCTTTGGCGGCGGCGGCGGGGTCGCCGATCACCTTCATCCACATCAGCCCGGCGGTGCCGATCATGAGGGATACGCCGCCCCAGGTGCCGAGCTGCACCGGCAGACTCCAGAACGCATAGGGTGCCTGCAGGCCGAGGAAGTGGTCGTAGATGGTGGCGATGCTGGTTGAGGCGAAGCACAGCATGAAGCCATAGAACGTGGCGTGATGCAGGTGGCGGCGGGCTTGGGAGTAGGTGTCGTCGGCATCGTTGCAGCCGCCAGCCGCGCCGCCGCCGAGGTACTTCATGGTCAGCACGTCAATGGCGGCATCGCCGACCGGCGGGGCGGTGATCGTGCCCTTGGCCGCGCCTGCATCGCGCCAGAAGTTAATGCCACCGATGGTCAGCGCTAGGATCGAGAAGCAGAACGTCGCCCCGGCAACGCTGGTCATCAGCCCCCACGAGATCAGCTTGTAGAACGCGCCCTCGCCCGTGTGGACGCCGAACAGTTTGGCCGAGTCGATCAGCGCTAAGCTGAGCCCGATCACGAGTGTGAGCGCTCCGGCCAGCACCAGCGAGACGATGGTGCCGTTGTTGTGGAACAGCTTCGCCAGCGGCTTCGGCCAGGCGTATTGCTCGTAGGTCTCGTTACGCAGCATCGCGAAGGCTTGCGGAACGTTGACCCCGAACTCATGCGGTGGCGCGTACTGGCAGGCATGGAAACAGCCCTGGCAGCCGTGGCACAGGTTGGCCAGATAGTTCAGGTCACCATCGGTGAAATCCGTGCGCAGTTGCATCGCCGGAAACACCGCGCAATAGCCCTCGCAATACCGGCAGGCATTGCAGATCTCCATATTCCGCCGCGACGCAGCAAGCGCCTCGGAGCTGGTCTTGGTCGGCATAGGGGCGGCAGGCGCGTCGTGCAAGTAACGTGCAATGGAGGCGTCAGTCATGGGCGTGGTGCTTTTTGCTGATCAATGTGCGGTGCAATTTTAACCGTAGGGCGCAATAGCCCCCTTGCGTATTGCGCCGTGGTGCCGGTGGCTGAGCGCTATCGGTCAGATCTCGCCCAGTCGCGGCGGAATACGCAATTGGGCTATTCCGCCCTACGCACATAGCCACCTCAATCCTGCGCATGTTTGGCTGCCTCGCGTCCGGCGATGCGGCCGAAGACGGCACCGATGGCCATGCCGAACCCGGCGAGATAGCCCTGGCCGAGGATGCTGCCGGCCATGATCTCGCCCGTCGCGTAGAGGTTGCGGGTGGGCGATCCAGTGGTCATCTGCACGCGGGCGTTCTCGTCGACCTTGACGCCGAGATAGGTGAAGGTGATGCCGGGCCGCAGCGGATAGCCGTAGAACGGGCCGGTATCGATGGTGCGCGCCCAGTTGGTTTTTGGCGGGGTCAGGCCCTCGGTCGTGCAACCGTCAAGCTGGGTGGATTTGAACGTGCCGGGCCGCACGCACCTGTTGAACTCAGCCACCGTTGCCTCAAGCGCCGCCGCGTTCAGCCCCAACTTGCCCGCTAGCTCGGCCAGCGTATCCGCCTTGATCGCCGGATAGACGGACGGCATGAACAGCGACTTCGCCTTGCTGTCGATGATCGAGTAGGCGACCTGACCGGGCTGTTGGGCCACAAGTCGACCCCAGATGGCGTAGCGCTTTGGCCAGACGTCCTCGCCCTCGTTATAGAAGCGGTTGGCATCCCGGTTGACGACAATCGAGAACGGCACGCAATCCAGCCGCGTGGTGATGCCGCCATCGAACTGCGGCGCGCGCCCGTCGATGGCGACGGCGTGGCACTGGGTGGCGTCGCCCACGGACTCGATGTTTTGGCCCAGCAGCGATTTCAGCACCCGGCCCTTGGCATAGGGGGTGCCGCGAATGAGGAAGTTATCGGCGGCATCCCCCCAATACTCTTTCATCCAGGGGATGTTGGCCTGGAACCCACCCGCCGCCGCCACGATCGACTTGGCCATGATCGTCGCCGGATAGCCGCCGACGGTCGCCTCAACGCCACGCGCGACGCCGTTCTCCATGATCACATCACGGACTTCGGCATCGTAGACAACCGATACGCCCTGCCGTTCGGCGGTGGCGTAGGCGGCGTTGAGCAGGGCCTTGCCGCCACCAAGGAAAAACGCGTTGGTGCGCGACAGGCTGAGCGTGCCGGTCAGCGCCGGTTGGAAGACGACGCCGCATTGCCCGAGGAAATTCACCGCACCGAGCGTGCTGCGGATGGTCAACCGCGCTAGCTTCTCGTCCGTCTTGCCGCCGGTGACCTTCAGCAGGTCATCATAGTACTCCGCTTCGCCGTAGCTCTCGGTCAGTGTCGCGGTCGGCGCTTCGTGCATCGTCCTGAGATTGCGGGTGTGCCGACTATTGCCGCCCCGCATCCCACGCGGCGCATGCTCCAGCACCAGCACGGATGCCCCAGCCTGCCGCGCCGTGATCGCCGCGCACATCCCGGCGTTACCGCCGCCGATCACCAGCACATCATAGATTTTCGTCAGATCGGCCACGTCGACTCCCATGTCATTAGTGCGTCGTCGTAGCAACCGTGTTGTTTAGGCGGTTGCACGATTTTTATTGAACGGCGTTTCGGTCTTGATGTTGGCGTTCATGATCGAGACCAGTTTGCCGATGCAGGCGATGATAGTGGCCTTATGACTTTTGCCGTTTCCGCGCAAACGCTCGTAGAATGTTCTAATCACTGGGTTATGCCGATAGGCCGTTTGGGCAGCCATAAAAAGGGCTTGGCGAAGGGGCGCGCGGCCACCTTGAATGCGCCTTTGACCGGTAACGCCGCCGGAATCAGCGTTAAAAGGGGCTTGTCCCGAGGACCCAGGGCGCGACGGGTGCGGACGCCGACGGTGGGCAGTCGCGGCGGCAACATGCTCAACTTTCGTCACCAACCGCGCGGCCCGCTGGGTCCTCGGGACGAGGCCGGACGAGGCCCGAGGATGACACCTGAGGGGTGTTGGGCGATACGGGCTCTGCCGCGCCAGTACGCCGACAGAGCGCAACTTGGTCGGCGAATCCCGTTGAAAACCGTCTCCCGGACATTGGCACGACTCGTTGCGCGTGCTGAATTCGGCCATCATTATTGGGAGGGCCCCGCCATGGAAGCAGCAACAGCCGCGACACTGACACCCGACACCATCATCGCGAACCTGACGGGCACTGTTGAGGCCGTCGGCTTGCCGCGTGAGACAATCCTGGCCGCGACCGCTAATCGGGCGGAGCTGGTGCCACGTTTCCTGCGCGAAATCGAGACATTCACGGCGCGGCCTGCCGAATGGGTCGATGACGGGTCGCTGCTGTTCTTTGCCGTCCACCTGCTTGGCGAATGGCGCGAGCAGGCCGCCTACATGCCGCTGATGCAGCTGCTGCGCGTGTCCAACGACCGCCTTAACGCGCCGTTCGGCGACAGCAAAACCGAGTCGCTGCCGCGCGTGGTTGCGGCTGTGTTCGATGGCGATCCGCTGCCGATCTTTGAGGCGATCCACGATGCGAACGCCAACGAATACGTCCGCTGGGAGCTGTTCTCGACCCTCACTATCCTGGTCCGGGAAGAGCGGCTCGAGCGCGGCCGCGTGGTCGATTTCCTGCGCAACTGCTTCACCACGCTACCGCAAGCAACGGGCTCAGTCTGGTGCGGCTGGCAGGATGCGATATCCCGTTTGGCGGCCAAAGAACTCGAACCCATGGTGCGCCAGGTCTTTGACAAGGAGTTCATCTGCCCAAGCATCTGCGAATTCGCCGACTTCAAGACCGACCTCGACGACGCGTTAAAGTCCGGTGCGGCGGTCGCGTGGCAGCACGACCATCGCTTCACGTCGTTTGGCAGCGTCATCGAAGAAATGGCGGATTGGCACTGCTTTAATGAAGGCGGACAATCGCACGCATACAGCGACGCTGACATCGACCCCTACGATTTCGACGATGATATTCTGAAGCAGATTGTCAAAGAGTTCAGAGCCTTGAACGGGCAAGCGCCGCGGACTTACACATCGGTGCCGGAAACCAACGACCTCCGTCACATCGGTCGCAACGATCCATGCCCCTGCGCATCAGGCAAGAAGTACAAGAAATGCTGCCTGAACTGAATACTCTCGACTACCCCCAAGGATTAATCAACGCCACGCCGGTGTTGGCGAAGTCGGCGGTGTTGCGGGTGACGACGGTTAGGCCGTTACACAGGGCGGTGGCGGCGATCATGGCGTCGCGTTCTGAGCAGGGATTGGGCACGTGCAGGCTGGCGCAGCGCTGCACGCTGACGACATCCAGCGGCAGGATGCGGTGGGCGAAGGCGGGCAGAACGTGTTGGTCAATCCAGACGCGCAGCACTTGGCCTTGCGCGGCATCGCGGCGGAGCATCCGTTGCGCGCCAATCTCGATTTCCAGGATCGTGATCACCGACAGATAGAGATCACCGGGTTTGACGCTGACGGCCCAGGCGGCGACCTTGGCGTCGGCGCGCCCGCGTTTGCGCAGTTCCGACAGCACGTTGGTGTCGAGCAGAAACATCAGGAGAGGTCAGCTGGTTTGGTCAGCGACACAAGCTTGGGCGGATCAAACTCGAAGTCGGGCGCATCCGGCTGGTCGAGGAGGTCCAGGATCGTCCGCCCTTCGCCGACCAGCGCCAGATAATCGTCATGCCGCATCAACACGTACGCGGGCGTGCCACGATCCGTGATGACGACAGGGCCGTCGTCAGCCGCACGTTTGGCCGCACTGACGTCCTGGTTGAATTCACGGCTGTTGACGAATTTGGTCATGGTGTCTGCTGACTCTGATCCTCGATAATCCTACGATACTACATTGCTCTCAAAACATCAACTCGACCTCCACCTCAACTATTCCGCCCATCCCGCCGGAGCGTCGGCAGGCCAATCCCTGCCGCATCAAAACCGCCGTCAACGGCGAGGACTTGGCCGGTGATGTAGCTGGAGCGCTCGGTGCAGAGGAAGTAGACGGCCTCGGCGATCTCGGATTCGAGGCCGTAGCGGTTGAGAGGGATGACATCGTGGTAGTCGGCACGGATTTCCGGGCTGTGGACGGCCTTTGCCATCGCGGTGTCGACGGGTCCGGGCGCGACGGCGTTGACGCGGATGCCAGCGCTCGCCAGTTCCACGGCGAGCTGTTTCGTCAAGTGCGCCAGGCCAGCTTTGCTGGTGCCATACGCCACCCGCAAAGTTGAGGCGCGCAGGCCGGAGATCGAGGTGATGTTGACGACCGCGCCACCCTGCTCACGCAGCAACGGAGCGGCGGCCAGCGTCACCAGGAACGGACCGGACAGATTGACGGCGAGCACGCGCGCCCATTCTTCCGGCGTGGTCTCCAATGCCGTCTTGAACACGGCGATGCCAGCATTGTTGACGACCGCGTCAAGGCGTTGAAACCGGCTGCCGATCTGGGCGACGGCTGCCTGCACTGCGGCGTTGTCCGACACATCGGCGGCCAGCTCCAGCACGCGGTCCGGAGCGGCCAATGCCTTGACGGAGCGGGCCAGGTTCTCGGCGTCAATGTCGAGCAGCGCCACGCGCCAGCCATCGGCCAGAAAGCGTTTGGCCGTCGCCAGGCCAATGCCTCGCGCCGCGCCTGTGACCAATGCAACGCGCTGTTCGGAGTTGGACATGAGCGTTACACCTTCACGCTGGCCAGGAAGGGGACGACGTGGGCGGCGAAGGCGGCGGGCTCTTCTTCCTGCAGCATGTGCGAAACGCCAGGCATGATGACTAGCTGCGATCCGGCGATCTGCTTGTGGATGACTTCGGCGGCAGCTGGCGGCGTGGCGGGGTCGAGCGCACCGACCACGACCAGTGTCGGCAGTTTGATGGCGGACAGCTTATCGGTGACGTTGAGGTGGCGGATCGCACCGCACCAACCGGCGTAGCCTGGGGCTGGCGTGTCGGTGATCATCGCCTTCAAGCGCTGCACGAGGCCGGGCTTACCGGCGATCACCGAGGGGGCGACCCAGCGCTGCATAGCGCCGTCGACGACGCTGGCCATGCCGAGCTCCATCGAGTTCTTGATGCGCTCATCCCATAAGGCCTGACCGGCGGCGGGGGTGGCGCTGGAGGTTGACACCAACGTCAGCGAGTGAAAGCGCGCCGGGTGCAGCAGGCCGAGGTACTGGCCGACCATGCCACCCATCGACAGGCCAAGGAAATGGGCTTTTTTGACGCCGACGTGGTCCATGACGGCGATGACGTCGGCCGACAGCGTCTCGAAGCTGTACGGGCCGGGAGGAGCGGCGCTGGAGCCGTGGCCGCGCGCATCAAAGCGGATGACTCGATAGGTCTTGTTCAAGGTCGCAGTCAGCGCGTCCCAGGTGCCGAGATGGGTCGCCAACGGGTGATGCAGAACCACGGCGGTTGCGCCTTCCGGGCCGGAGACATCGACGTTGATGACGATGCCGTTGATGATGGCTTTCATGGCTGTTCCCTCTCATGCGCCAGGCCTATATGCGGGTCGGCTGCTGGCTTGGATTGTTTTTCAGTGTCGGCTTTTTGGTTGTTGCCGCCATGACCTGCAATGCGGTCTGACAGCGCTAATATCAGCATCGAGCCGACAAACACAGCGTGTATCATCGCATACCAGTACAGCTCGCGATCCGGGATCTTGCTGACGTCCATGAACTTCTTGAGCAAGTGGATGGCCGAGATCGCGACAATCGACGACAGCAGCTTCAGTTTGAGTGCCGCAAAATCAACCGAGCCCATCCATGTCGGTCGCTTGTTGTCGGCGGCATGGTCGATCTTCGACACAAAATTTTCGTAACCCGAGAACACAACGATGACGATCAGCGTCCCCATCAACACGAGATCCACCAGTGACAGCACGCCAAGGATGACATCGACTTCGCTAGCCCAGATTGCGATCCTCGCGATGCGCCATAGCTCTTGCAGGAATTTCAGCAACAGCACCAACAGCGCGAACACCAGCCCGAGATAGAACGGTGCAAGCAGCCAGCGGCTTGCGAACAACACGCGTTCGGTAATTTTCTCCAACCTCGCCAATTTTGATTGATCGGCGGGTTGGTCGATGGGGCGATCAATTTCGGGCATGGTTGGAGAGACCTGTTAAAGGGCAGTGGATGCCAGATATTCCCCCCCGGGATAATTGCAAGACCCAGATGGATCTTCCAGTCCCTCAATGTTCAGCGGCTTTGGCGGCCGCCTTCGCCACTTGCGCGGCGTGAGCAGGCTGGCCCATCTTGTCAACGTAGGCGATGCCGACCGCCGACAGAATGAACGACACGTGGATGATCGTCTGCCACATCACGCCAGCTTCGGTGATTTTTGCGTTCGGCATGCCGATGCTGCCCGCCTCAATGAAGGTCTTCAGCAGATGGATCGACGAGATGCCAATAATCGCCATCGCCAGCTTGATTTTCAACACGCTCGCGTTGACGTGGCTCAACCACTCCGGCTGGTCGGGATGTTGCGACAGATTGAGCCGCGACACGAACGTCTCGTAGCCGCCGACAATGACCATGACGAGCAGGTTTGAGATCATCACCACGTCAATCAGCCCCAGCACGATCAGCATGATCTGCTGCTCGCCAAAGCTGGTGGCATGACTGACGAGGTGCCAAAGCTCCTTCAGGAACAACACGACGTAGACGCACTGCGCCACGATCAACCCGAGGTAGAGCGGCACCTGCAACCAGCGGGAACCAAAAATGAAGGCACCGAGGAGCTCAAGGTGGGCACGGTCGGGCGTCGGCAGCGGTAATTTTGCCATGATATGGGGCGCGTTCCAGGAGGGCTGAGAGGGCGGGAGAACAAAGTTGTTTCGATCGCCTAACAGATGGGTGTTACAGCGACAAGACACAAGGCCGCAGCAGGCCATCGCCAACGGGCCGGGGCCAGCAGTATTGCGCTCTGCGACGCGGGCACCTATCTGAGGTCAGCACTGCGCCGACATCCGAGATGCCACCCCGATGCCCGAACCGTTGAAACTGATCGCCCTTGATGCGGAAGACCTGAGCGTGCTGTCCGCCCACTTGCAGGACGCGGTGCTGCGGGTTGCCGACATGGTCTATCAGCCACGCGAGCGCCGGTTTGTCGCCATTGCCAACCGGTTTGATTGGGCACTGGCGGCGAAGTCCACTGTGAAAGGCTCCAGCGAATTCGTCCGGCACCGCTCGGCGATCCGCATCGAGCACATCAAGGCGGCGAAACTGCAGGGCATCGACCTGAAAGCGACACAGCAGACGCTGGCGCTGCTGGCGGTGGAGTTCCATCCTGCCGGTGCGGAGACGCCAGAGGGCGATATCCTGTTGCTGTTTGCGGGCGGCGGTGGCATTCGGTTGACCGTCGAGTGCATCGAAGCGCAGCTGGAAGACTTAGGCGCTGCCTGGGCGGCGCGGTCGAAACCCGATCACTCCGGCGCTGCGTAAGCCGATGTAACGAAACTTCAAGGGAGTGCGCGTTGTCCGCGCCGATCACATGGCCCACCGCCTGACCACGTCTGCCAAAGATTTCGATGCCACGTTCACCGCATTCCTGACCCAGCAACGCGAAGCGTCACCGGATGTCGACGCTAGCGTGCGGACCATAGTTGCGGATGTGCGAGCGCGCGGCGATGCGGCGGTGATCGAACTGACCCA
>JAYSVA010000079.1:0-4444 GCA_043718785.1 Hyphomicrobiaceae bacterium | reverse complement strand
CGTGAGTGGTAGGATGGAGTGAGCCGAAGTACGCAGCCCATCGCAGGGCGGCGCCCGGGTGACGTATGTGCAGGGGCCTGATGAAAGTGCAGGCTGGTGAACCACTGGAACTTCTTGCATGACGCCGCAGCTTTACTCGATGCGCCAGGCAGCCGATGCCGCGTTACTACCACTTGGGAAGACCCAGCGGCATCCGCTGCCTCGCCCCTTTTTTGCAGTAAACCCGGAACGCGCCAGCGTGTCCGGATTTAAGGCGTGCAAGCAGCTAAATCAACAGCACTAGACCGCGTTGATCACTTCGCTGTACACCTGATGCATCAGCGGGAGAGATCAGAACATGTCAACAATTGCAGTGATCGGTGCAGGCCTCATTGGCCGCGCCTGGGCCATGGTGTTTGCGCGCGCCGGCTGGAGCGTCCGCCTCACCGATACGCACGAGGAAGCCCGTGCCAACGCGCAAAAACTGCTCAAGGCCGCGCTCGCCGAACAAGCCAAGCACGGCCTCGTTGACGACCCGAAAGCCGCGATGAAGCGGATCGCCGTGTTCGCCACGCTCGAGGAAGCAGCAAGCGGCGTCGACTTCGTCCAGGAGTGCGGCCCCGAAACCGTCGAAGCCAAAATCGCCATCTTCAAGGCGCTCGACAAAGCCGCGCCCGCACATGCAATCCTCGCGTCGTCGTCGTCCGCCATCGTCGCCTCAAAGTACACCGAAAAACTCGCCGGTCGCGCCCGCTGCCTCGTTGCCCATCCGGTGAACCCGCCGCATCTCGTGCCCATCGTCGAGCTCTGCGCCTCGCCCTGGACGTCCGACGAAACCGTCGCCAAATCCCGCAAAATCTATGAACAGGTCGGCCAGGTGCCGATCACGGTACTGAAGGAAGTCGACGGCTTCATCCTCAACCGCCTGCAAGGCGCCCTGCTCGCCGAAGCATTCCGCCTCGTCTCCGAGGGCTACGTCTCCCCGCAAGATCTCGACAAGACCATCAAGGATGGCCTCGGCCTCAGGTGGTCGTTCATGGGACCGTTCGAAACCATCGAACTCAACGCGCCGGGCGGCATCGCCGACTATTGCGCCCGCTACACCGGCTTCTACAAACGTGTCGCCACTGAGCCGCCAAAGCCATCCGTCTACGATAAGAAATCTACGGATAAGTTGGTGGCAGCTTGGCAAGGTCCTGGGGGCGAAAACCCAACACCCGAAAAACAAGCCGCCAAAACCCGCTGGCGCGACGAGCGCCTAGCCGCGCTCGCCGCATTCAAGAAGACGCAAAAGGCGGCGAAGAAATAAGCTATCCTGATCAGATAGTCGTGCCTCAACGCAATCAATGCTCCGCCCTTTCCACACGCGTCCCCGGAATCCGATCAGCGCTCGCGCTGTTCGGATGTCCGGGGTCTTAACCTTCGCCATGGGGCTAAATCGCGCCATGCATTCAGCCGTAAAGATCCCGGACATCCGGATCGAGCTTCGCTCGAAACGGATTCCGGGAACGCGTGAGGATGAATTGGTGCTGTTAATTTGGTACTACAGCAGCTCTTCAAACGGCACGATGGTGCTCTTCACCGTCTTCATCGCCATCGCCTGGGCGACGGCATCAGCGACGCCGGCTTCGGTGAACGGGAACAGCGTCTGCATCTTGCGCCACGGATATTTGTCCTTGGCGCGGTACAGCATGTCGACGCCCAATGGCAGATCGTTGGCGGTGAACGCCCACGATCCCAGCACGTTCAGATCCTTGGTGCAGATGCGGTGCCACGACGTCATAATCGAGCCAGCATCCGTGAACTGGCCCATCTCAACATACGTGCCGCCATCGCGCAGGAACTCAATGCCTTCCGGTCCCGCAGTCGGATGGCCCGAGCAATCCATCACCAGATCAGCACCATAACCGCCGACAATCTCGCGCACCCGCTTGATCCGCTCATCCGCCGTCTTGTACTGCTCGATATCAACCGTCGCCTCGGCCCCGAATTCACGCGCCAACTTGAGGCGCGGTGTCTCCGGCGCACCAACGGCAATCACGCGGCCGGCGCCCATTTCCTGCGCCGCCGCAATCGCCAGAATGCCAATCGGTCCGGTGCCCTGAATAACGACGGTATCGCCCCATTTGAACCCGCCCGCTTTCGTCGCCCGGTTGAAGGCGCGGATACAAGACGTCAGCGGCTCCGACAGCGTGCCCAGCAGCAGGCTCATATCATCCGGCAGTTTGTAAATCTTGGTGCCCGGCAGCTCCTCCAGATCGACATAGACATATTCGGCCCAGCCGCCCCAAAGATGCGGTGGCTTGTCGAAGCCGAGATAGCGCCCATAATACACCGGCGTCAGGCACTTGTTGGCCTGCTCCGGATAGTGCTTGCACCAGTCGCAGAACCCGCACGGCATCAGCGGCGGCAGCATCAGCTTCGAGCCGACGGTTAGCGGCTTGCCCATAAAGTCGGTCTTCAGCTCCGCCCCGATCTCGACGATCACGCCGGCGACCTCGTGGCCGAGCGTGAACGGCCACGGCAGCGGCTTCGGCCAGTGGCCCTTGAGGATGTGCTGATCCGTGCCACAAACCCCACACGCGCCGATCTTGATCAGCGCCCCTTTCGGCGGCACCTTTGGCCATGGCACTTCCCGCATCTGCGGCTTCGCGCCCGGCCCATCATAGGTGACCACGCGGATCGGCGGCTTCGCGCCGGATTTAACGGTGTTTGGCTTGGCGCTCGTTTTTAGTTTGGTCACGTGCTATACTCCGCAGGGCTTGGGTGCGATGGCTGGATTTGATTGTCGATATCCCCCGCCCCCCGCACAAGTGCCGCAACTGCTGGGCACCTAGCCGCGAAAAGGCGCTTTACACGCGCCCCCGCACCGACTATTACGGCCTCTCCGGAGAGGTGGTCGAGTGGCTAATGGCACCGCACTCGAAATGCGGAGTACGGGCAACTGTACCGTGGGTTCGAATCCCACCCTCTCCGCCATAACCATCTGATATTGCTAATTTTTATTTACTACCGACATTGGTGGTGGCGACTTGCTCATGTGGTGACTTGATCGTTCGGCATCGCTCCGGCATGCTATGCTCAGTCCAGGGTGAGGTTAGGCGCTGGGCTCGTCGGGGGATCTCATATGAGCACGCCAATCGCGCCAAATGGCTCGTCGCCGCTGCTGCGCGGTCCGGAGGGCGCGTTCCTGACGCTGCCACGGGTGCTGACAGCGGCGCTGGTTGCGGCGGTGTTGACTGGGTTTTTGTCGCAAATCTGGCGCAGTCCTGGCCTTGAAAGCCACGATCATTGGACTGGCGACATGCGCGCCAAGTGGCAAGCGCACCGGCTCGCGGGCGAACATCCGCGTTTAGCCCTCGTGACCATCGGCGAGGGCACGATGATCAACGAGACGGTGCGCTCGCCGATCAGCCGGGAGATGCTGGCCAAATTGGTGACGGCCGTCGCCGCCACGAAACCGGCCGCCATCGGGCTGGATTTTGTCATCGATCAGCGCGTGCCGGGTGAGGCAGCATTGGCCGATAGCATCCGCCGCGCCACGCAAGCTGGCGTGCCGGTCGTGCTCGGCATCATTCAACCGGCACCAGATGACAAGCGGTTGCCCAAGGAGCGGCTGGCGGCGCAAGCATCGTTTTTGACGGCTGCAGGCAGTCCACGAACCGGGCATCTGTATCTGCGGGAGGAGCGCGATGGCGTCGTCCGCGCGCGCGGGCATGATCGACCGGGCTTGGATCAGACGCAGAGTTTTGCGGCAGTGCTGGCCAAGGCTGCTGGCGCATCTGCGGCTAGCGTCGAGCGGTTGAAATCCGCTGATAATGCCCGGCGGATCGATTGGCTGGCGGCTCCGCGCAATGGTCTCGGCGCGTTCACGCAAGTGCCAGCGGCGGCGCTGCTGACCGGCAACAGCGCACCGCCATCGCCGAGCATTGCCGCGCTGCTGACGGGCCGTGCGGTGATTATTGGTGCTGATCTTGATGCGGTCGATCGCTATCGCACGCCGCTGACACGACCCGACGAGACCGTTCCAGGTGCTGTGATCCATGCGCATATCGCGGCGCAGATTCTTGATAACCGGCATTTCCGTTTGTTGCCGATGACCACGGCGCTGGCATTGACCTTTTTCGCAGCTTTGGTTGGTGTGCTGCTAGGTTGGGGCTGGCAAGGTGCTGGGCTGTTAACCGGCCTCGCCCTCATGGCGCCGTATTTCTTGCTCGATCTGGTCCTCGTGAAATGGTTTGCTGTCGTGGTGCCATTTATTGTGCCGCTACTCTCGTGGGGTGGTGGCATTATGATTGGCGAGGGCTTGCGGATCGCAACGCGCGTGCGCGCAACGACGCTGAAAGCGCGGCAGCGGCTGGCCGCATGGCGTGAACGCAGTGGCCGACCCCGTGTGAGTTGATCCATCAATGGAGCGTGCTGAGATGAGGCGTGCAATGCGGAACAGAGTGGGGACGTCGCGCAA
>JAYSVA010000078.1:0-10322 GCA_043718785.1 Hyphomicrobiaceae bacterium | reverse complement strand
ATCAGCGTCATCAGCACTTTGCTGCCCGCGAGGGGATGCGAGCCAACCTCGTGCGAGGTCGACGTTTCCGTTGGCTTCGACGGGTCCTTCGGCAGCTTTAGGGCGAACGTTGGCAGCTGGAACAGCGGACGGCGCGGGCCGCGCAGTTCCGGATTGCGGGCCCAGGCAGTGTCTGGATCAGCTGCAGGAGTCGGCAGTTTCTTGAACTGGGCGAAGGCAGACGCAACGCCGTAGTCGTCCTCCATTTTGTAGGTCAGCTTGACCGAGCCCCGCAGGCTGCGTTCCGGGTCCTTGGACAGGCGAATGGACGGCGCTTGATCCGGGATCACCTGAAACGCCCAGCGCGCCACCTCTGTGCGGCCGCTGTACGCCCGCACAGTGCCAGATTGCGCCATTTCCAGGCGGGCCTCGGCGCTATCGCTGGACTGGGCGGCGACAGCCGTTGCTGTGCCCGCAGGCGCAACTGCTTTAGCCTTGGCGTCAGCTTTCGCATCGGGCACTTTCGGGTCCGGCTGCTTGACGATCTTGCCGTTGCTATCGGTCAGCTCCAGCCGCAGCTCACCGAGGCCGACGCCCGCCGTGCGGACGATCAGCAGGCTTTTCTCGGGGATTTCGAGCGGCTTGCCATCCGCCGACGGCGCAATGGTGCCGCCCTGCGCGCCATCGGCCAGCAGCACGGGTGGCTTGCCGGTGTACGGCGGCGGCGTCACCCAGGCATCAAGCCGGGCGCTGGCAGCATTGACCACCGGGCCGAACCGGAACGCTGACCACAGCCGGTCCCGCGCACTATCCCCGACCATGCCCAGCGTGACCGCGAGGCCGAGCAGCATCAGCGCCCGCAGCGCGAACGGATCGTACTTGTCAGTGCGCGGCTCTGGCGAGCCAACGCGCATGCGACCGAGCAGGCCTTCGAGCCGTGACCGGTGCGCCGCCCAAATGGTTTTCGTCGTCGGATCATTGCCCGACATCGTCAGCGTGTCTTCGTAGGTCGAGGCCGGGCGATGCGGCACGCCAGAGCGCGCCTCAAGGCGGCGCACCGCATCATCGCGGGTCGGCATTTGCACGCGGACAGCGGCCATTAGTGCCACCACAGTTGCGAGGGCAAACAGGCCGATCACAATTTTGTGTGCCAGTTCCGGCAGCTGCGTCCAGACGCCGAGCAGCGAAACCAGGATAAACAAGCCCGCGAGGGCGAACAACGCCCACAGGCGCGGCCACAACCGCTCGAACAGCCCGGCCCACTGGGCAAGCCTAACCTTGCGCTCAAATTGAGCGTTCAAACGGCCGGGCAACTGGGTACGCGTCGGTTCAACTATCATGCTGAGATCATACCACAGATGTCCGAAAAACGGAAACGAAACCGTCCTAAACGTCCCCCCAAAGCATGCCTCAATTACGGCAAAAACACGGCAAAGCGGGCGGCGGCGCGTTACGGTTCGGTAATGGGTGGACGTCGGCAGGACCGTAGGGCGGAATAGCCCACTTGCGTATTCCGCCGCGACTGGGCGAGGGCGAAATGTTGCCCGCCCCACCCAGCCTCGAGACGGTGCATTACGCAAGTGGGCTAATGCACCCTACGCTATTCACACACCCGCCGTCTCTGTCACCAGCTCATCGACCACCCCGCGCAGGGCGGCATCGGGGGTGGCACCGCCTGCCAGCAGGCGGTCGCGGGTGGCGACTTGGCGGTCGGCGCTGGTGCCGCCGTAAGTCATTGCCGCGATGGTCCGCAGGTGGCCGATCTCGGCTTCGCAGCCCAAGGCGGCGGCGTCTTCGGCGACAAGGCGCAGCAGCTCGTCGACCAGCTGCGGGATGGC
The DNA here is from genome assembly GCA_043718785.1 of Hyphomicrobiaceae bacterium. GTDB lineage: Bacteria > Pseudomonadota > Alphaproteobacteria > Rhizobiales > Hyphomicrobiaceae > JAYSVA01. The sequence continues at coordinate 8,505 of JAYSVA010000078.1, read as the reverse complement.
GACCAGCTCGCCGCGCGCCAAGTCAATCAGCGAGCCTTGCAGGCCGTAGCGCTGCGCCCGCCAGCGGTTCTCCTCCAGCAGCAGCAGCGGATAACGACGCCACGCCAAGTTCTGGCGGCGGCGACGCCACAGCATGCGCGCCAAACACACATACAGCGCCGAAATCGCGATGGCGTCGTCGATGCGCGGGCAGACGTCGGTGATGCGCATTTCGAGGGTCGGGAAGCGGTCGGATGGCCGGATGTCCCACCAGATCTTGGTGGCGTTGTCCATCACGCCTGCCGTCATCAGCACGTCGAGGGTACGAGTGTAGTCGTTCCAGTTGGTGAAATGATCGGGAATACCGGTGCGCGGGCCTTCATCAGCCACCGCTAAACGATAGCATTTCAGGCCGGTATCCTCGCCGTGCCAGAACGGCGACGATGACGACAGCACCAGCATGTGCGGCAGGAAATAGCGCATTTGGTTCATGATATCGATGCGCGCATCCTCATCATCGATAGCGACATGCACGTGCATGCCGCAGATCGACAGGCGGCGTCCGACCACCTTGAGGTCGCGCTCCAGCTCCTGGTACCGCTTCTTCGGCGTGGTTTCCTGGTCGTTCCAACGCCCAAACGGATGCGTGGCGGCCGCCACCGGCGCGATGCCGTGCGCCAACGCTTCCGCCCCGACGGCTTGGCGCAGCCGCACCAGCTCCGCCCGCGCGTCCTGGAACGAGGCCAGCACCGGCGTGGCGATTTCGATCTGCGAGGTCAGCAGCTCCGGACTGACGGAGCTGCCGAGCTGATCCTGGCACGCACGCATAAAAGCCGGCGGGCCAGGCTTAAGGTCACGGGTTTCGAGATCGACGAGGTGATATTCCTCCTCGATGCCGAATGTGAACGTCTGGTTGTTCTGTGTCATGACGACAAAGTGGGCGCGATTATTCGCATCCGCCAGTCTTGAAAAACTGATTGTACGACACCAACGAGTAAAAAATCGAGTATTTTCCGCGCATTCGACTGCGCATCGGGTGGCTTAAAAAACGGCGAGCCGGAACCCAAGCGCCTGCGCCGCCGCATTCAAACGCTGATCGTAACTGACCAGTTCGACGGATTGGCCATGCAGGCGTAGGAAATCCATCGTCGCGAGATGCAATCCGTCAAGCGTGCGGACCGGCACCGGAAATGGTGCCAGCGCCCGGGCCAGGATACTTGGTGACAAATCCAACAGATCGCACTGGTCCAGAAGCATCCGCGCGTCGTCAATCAACGCCGAACCCGGTGCTCGCACATTCACACGATTGAGCACTTCGTACTCAAGCAGCCGGCTGGAAGTGAAACTGCTCGACCAGAACGCATCAGGAGGCGATTGCGCCTCATTGAACAGTCGCGACAAAACCACCGACGAATCCAGGTAGATCACCGGTCGCTCCGGCTCTCGTCGAGATCCCGCAGCATCTCCTCACGGGTCATGATGGCCAGGCGGCGGGGCGGTAACGCCGGACGTGGCGACTTAGCCGGTCTGACGAGGCCTTGCCGGATCAGCTCGGCCCATTGCCGCTCAGCATCGCTGCCAACGGTAGCCGCGACCGCGCGCGGTGGCACGATTTGGGCGACGACGCGGTCCCGGTCTGTGATCAGCACCGTCTCACCGTCCGCCGCTGCGCGAACGTATTCGCTCAGTTTGTTTTTAAGAACTTTGAGACCGACGGTGCGCATGCCTTGAGAAGTAGCTTCTGGAAGCTACTATGTCAAAGCCTACAAGCATTTTGATTACTTCACCGGCAACGTCTGGGCGTAGGCGAGTAGGTTGACTGCCACATCCATCGGGAATGGCCGCAAGGAGACCATGATCGCACCGGGATGTCCGTTGCGGATCTTGTGCAGCACTTCGGTGGGACCGCTCACGGCCTTGGTACCAACGAACAGCGCGTCACCTTTGTAACCAGCATCGGCTTTGTCGGAGGACGCGCCGAGTTTGCGGGCACGACCGTCAAAGCCATGACATGACGCACAGACATTCTGGAACACAGGCCGCCCCTTTGCAGCATCGCCTTTTATCTGATTGTTGCTTCCGATGTACTGGGTCGCCGTGTGCTGCCCTTGAGCAATGAACATCGCCAGCCGGTACTTGGCGTGCTGCGGCAACAATTCATCGGTGAACCGGTGCGTTTTATTCTCGAGAAGCGTCATAATGGCCTCAACATCGCGGCCCTTCATGCGCTGCACGCCAACAATGCCGGTCGCGTTAGATCCCGAACGGTAACGCCCGTCCCGCCCTGCGTAGTCCCAACCGTGGCAGCTTTTGCAGCGCCACGTGCCGTCACCGGACACGTTCGTGTTGGCGGCAGGCCAAGACGGATGGGTTTCCGTCGGTCCCTTTTTACCCAACGAGGCGAACCAATTGTCGTACAGCCGACCGCCGCTTGAGATCAGCCAAGCCACCGACGCATCCTCCGGTCCACTGATAACATAGTCCTGCGGCTCATTGAACGGCTGGGTAACGGGTGCCACGGCCTTTGCGGGATCGGACACGGCCACGTTAGATTCGACTGCGGATCCTACGTCTGCGGCAACCGCTGCCGTTTGAACGGCAGTCGCAACGCCAGGGATTGTTGGCTGTTCGACGGTGGCAATCGCAACCCGGTGACTGGTTGAGGTCCACCCGACAAACAAGCCACATGCGAGCAGGAACAGGAGCGCCGAAAAACCCTGATTGGCATGCAGCCGCGTCATGATTTGATCGTGTGCAGTCGGAACATCGGGACTGCCCTGCGACGAATGCCCCGGCAATTCACGGTGCTTGTTGCCTGATAGCATGGCGCCGATCAGATTTTCCTGGTGCATCCAGCTGGAAACGAGCACGCCGAGCAGATGCAGCGGAATGAGCGCCATCAGCGCGTTAGAGGCGTATTGATGGGCTGTTTCAACCCAAGCCACGCCAAAAAACCGGCTGGTCATCATCATAAAGCCGGTAATCGATATCGCGGCGATGCAGGCCAACAGCGCCAAAATCATATACGCGCCAGCGGGATTATGGCCGACATGGCGATCCGCGCGATTCCGACCGATGTCAAAGAGGTAGCGGACCAGTGCGCGCGGCGAGCGGACAAATTCGCGGAAGCGGGCGTATGTTGTGCCCGTGAAGCCCCAGACCAGCCGAAAAACCAGTAAGCTCGCAACAACGAAACCAGCAAGTTCGTGGAATCGGCTGCCCGTGCCACCAGTGAACCAAGCGGCGATGACACCGAACACCAATGACCAGTGGAAAACCCGAACCGCTAAATCCCAAACAGGGATCCATTTGCTATTTTTGTTATCAGAATTAATAGACCCTGTGCCAATAACCAAAGGGGAGGCCGTTATGGCCTCCCCTTCAGCAAGCCGAACATCCAAGCCCGAACTCACGTTCGGTCCATCTCGTTTTAGTGTCTGGATGTTCACGTCTTGCGCCATCATGTCAATCTCGTCGAAATTATTTAATGACGGTATGAACCAGCTTTAGATCGATTGGATTGTAGAACAGCTCAAGGTTCTTGCCATCTTTGACGGCGTAGACTTCGTAGCAGGTGCCTTCGATCTTCGAGCGACGCACTTCATAGCCAGCAGCCTTGGCTGCGGCTTCTGCGTCTGGTTGCGGTTTCCACTTTTCTTTGGCTTCGGTGGTGCAATCATTCTTGCCATCGGCGAGCGCTGGCATAGACAGTGCGGTGAGTGTGAGAACGGCAACTGCCGCCAAGCTGCAGAACTTCAACATGCTTACGCTCCTGAGATATCGTTGCGGGCGCGGAACAACTCCACAGTTCCCGTAAAGTCTGAGTAGAGACTTGCCCCAGAAGCGAAACGGACGTTGGTCCCGGCATAAGGGCGCGATACCAAAGGCTCGGACCATGGTCTGATCTGCCATTTGCACATTGCACCAGTTGGCCCTACGGTTTGTACAATCTCTAAAAACTATTCTAAAAACGATAAGGAATTATGAGCAAATGGGACGGCTCAGCACAGTACAAATTGGAGGACGAGATGCAGTACGAGCGTCTAAGCCAATTTGAAAACCTAATCAACGTTAAGTCAACGATAACTACCAGCGCCACGGGTGTTTGGAAGCGGTTGAACGAAACCTGGGCCGCTTGGACTCTGGCCCGGCAATTCGGCACGTCCGCCGCCTTCGTGCTAATACCGGCCATGCTCGTGATTGGCCTCTGGGTGAGTAGCCGCATCAAAGAGAGTGTGACACAGACCGCTGGCGCCTCTGCTGCGTTGTATATGGAAAATTACGTCGAACCCTTAGTCCAGGACCTCGCCGCAGGCATGCCAATTTCCGCCGTCAACGTGGCGAGTCTCGGGCGTCTATTGGTCGACACGTCGTTGGGTCAGAAGGTGTTGACGTTTAAAATTTGGACGCATGGCGGCCTCATTGTTGCCAGTAGTCGCCCTGAGTTGGTTGGCAGCAAATTTCAGCCTTCGCACGGACTGCTCGCGGCTTGGGGCGGCCGGGCATCAGCCGAATTCGACCATCTACACGACGCCGAAAACGTGTTTGAGCGGAGCGCCGGCATTCCCCTCCTTGAGGTCTACATCCCGTTACGAGAGCGCGGCACTGAGCGCATCATTGCCGTCGCCGAATTCTACGAGAAGGCCCACAATCTGAGCGCCGAACTCAATCGCGCTCGGGCGCTCTCCTGGCTGGTAGTGGCGGCGGTGACCTTATCGATGCTGGCGTCACTGTTCGCCATCGTTCGCCTTGGCAGCGAGACCATCGAACTTCAACGTGCCGCTTTAGAGAGCCGAATCAACGAGTTGACACTGCTGCGCGCGCGCGCCCAGTCTGCGTTCGCACGCGCGACCGAAAGCAATGAGGGATACATGCGCCGACTGGGGGCCGACCTGCATGACGGTCCCGCGCAGCTGATAAGTCTGGCACTTTTACGTCTTGGGATGTCGAATGCGGTTCCCAGTGCAGCGACCGACGATGCTATTTGTGTGCGCCAAGTTCTCACCGATGCATTGCAGGATATCCGCAACCTATCAATCGGCTTTGCGGTGCCGGAAATCGAGAGCTTATCTATCGTTGAGACGATGCAGAAAGTGATTGATCGGCACGAGCGCTTAACCGGCACCGCCGTCGACTTCAGTGTCGACGGCGCTCTGCCTCGGGTTGCTCACGCAACGAGATTATGTGCCTATCGTTTCGTACAGGAAGCACTTTCGAACGCCTGCCGGCATGCTGGTGGCCTGGGACAGGCCATTCATGCCAAGCGAGATGGCGATTCGGTAGTCATCACGGCCTCGGATAAGGGCGACGGTTCGACGGTCAAAACCATAAAACCTGCCGGTACAGGATTAGGTTTAAGAGGTTTAGCTGATCGCATCGAGAGCCTAGGGGGAACCCTAGACATCGAGCTGCGCCAAGCCACTGGCTCGCGATTGACGGCCCGACTTCCGATCACGCCTCCGGAGCAATGACTGTGAAGAAAACCAGTGAAGCCGATGGGATTCGTGTTGTTGTTGTCGATGATCATCCGCTCATGCGGAAAGGCATCGTTCAAGCACTATCGAGCGAGCCTGACCTTGACGTTGTCGGTGAGGGCACTTCGGCCGACGAAGCCGTCACTATTGCTGAGGACATGCTACCCGACGTGATGCTGATCGATATCAACATGGACGGCGGTGGGCTCAACGCCCTTCGGCGGATTGCTGCCACCTGCCCGGCGGTGGCCTGCATCGTCATTACCGTCCGAGAAGATGAGGAAACGGTGAGCCAGGCCTTGCGGGTTGGCGCGCGCGGCTACGTGCTAAAAGGCATTGGCGGCAGCGATCTGGCAAACACCATCCGTTCGATTCATCAGGGCGAGGTTTACATTACGCCGTCGCTGGCTGCACGTTTGCTGACGATCGGCACGAGAAAGGCGGAGGGCGGCGGGCCCGGCCAGCCGCGCTTCGACGTGTTGACCGTTCGGGAAGATGAAATCCTCCGGCTGATTGCAAAGGGGATGATCAACAAAGAAATCGGAACGGTCCTCGACATCAGCGAGAAGACGGTCAAGCATTACGTCACCAACATTCTCCAGAAACTGCAGGTCCGCAACCGGGTCGAAGCCGCGATACTGGCACGGCAGGGCAAATAGCCGCCACCGATGGCGATTAGGTTCCCCCCAAATCACCCCTTGCCCCGCCCCTGCTAAACCTCCACATCTACTAGGCCATGCTGACGCGTCCCACCTCTGCCCCCTCCTCCACTGCCCGCTTCGGCTTCTATCCGCCGATTGAGCCCTATGCACAGGGGCGGATCGCGGTGACAGGCGGGCACAAGATTTACTGGGAGGAGAGCGGCAATCCGGCAGGCGAGGTGGCGCTGCTGGTGCACGGCGGCCCTGGCGGCGGCTCCAATCCAACCATGCGCCGCCTGCATGATCCGGCGCGGTATCGCATCATCCTGTTCGATCAGCGCGGCTGTGGCCGGTCGACGCCGCACGCGTCGCTGGAGCATAACACCACCTGGGATCTGGTCGCCGATATGGAGCGGCTGCGGGTGCACCGCAACGTCGAGCGCTGGCACGTGTTTGGCGGCTCCTGGGGCTCGACCTTGGGGCTAGCCTATGCCGAAACCCACCCGGAGCGTGTACTGTCGCTGATCCTGCGCGGCATCTTCCTGCTGCGCCAGCGCGAGCTCGACTGGTTCTACCGCGAGGGCGCGAGCTGGCTGTTTCCCGATGCGTTCCAAGCATTCCTGGCGGCGTTGCCTGAGGCCGAGCGCGGCGATCCCGTCAGCGCCTATTACCAGCGTCTGACCAGCACCGATTTGCGCGTGCAGGGGGCAGCGGCCAAGGCCTGGAGCCTGTGGGAAGCTTCGACCATGTCGCTGCTGCAGGACGATGACCGGCTGCGCTCGTTCGGCGCCGACGCCTACGCCACCGCATTTGCCCGGATCGAGTGCCACTATTTCATCAATAAGGGCTTCTTCGAGGTTGATAGCCAGCTGCTGCGCGATATCGGCCGCATCCGCCACATCCCCGGCATGATCGTGCATGGCCGCTACGACTGCGTGACGCCGCTGCAGAACGCCTGGGACCTGCACCAAGCCTGGCCGGAAGCGGCGCTGCGCATCGTGCCCGACGCCGGCCACGCCATGACCGAACCCGGCATCACCCACGAACTGGTGCGCGCGACGCGGGAATTTGCGAGGCGGTGAGTGAGGGCAGCCGCGTGCAAACTTCACCGCTTGTTCTTCAGCACTTCCGGGTTGAAGACGTGGCTGAGCGGCAGGCGGCCGTCGATCTGGTCGAGGATGTTCTGCGCGGCGTTGGTGGCCATGCGTTTGGTGCCCTCAAGGGTGGCGGCGGCCGAGTGCGGCGACAGAATGATGCGGTCGGACTTGAGCAGCGGATCGTCGGCCGTGGTCGGCTCGGTCACCTGGACATCGAATCCGGCGCCCATGATCTGGCGGCTGTCCAGCGCCTTCAGCAATGCGGCTTCATCGACGATGCCGCCGCGCGCGCAGTTGATCAGGTAGGCGGTTGGCTTCATCAGCGCCAGTTCCTTAGCTCCGATCAGGTTGCGGGTATCGGTCTGCAGCGGCATGTGCACGGTGACGAAATCAGCGCGCGGCAAGACACTGCGGAAATCCGTACGCGGCTCCGCACCCAGGGCCGTGATCTGCTCAGGCGTCATGGCCGGATCGACGCCGATCACCTTCATCCGCAGCGCGTTTAGCACCGGCACCAGCCGCGAGCCGATCCGTCCGAGCCCCATCACCAGCGCCGTCGTGCCGCCGACATCCATGGCGTCGAGCTTCATCTTGCGCCAGTAGTCGCCATCGCGCATGCCCTTGTCGAACTCCGGCAGCCGTTTGGCCAGCGCCAGCATCATCGCCACGGTATGTTCGACCACCGACGGCGCATTGGCCTCGCCGACGGTCGCAACGGTAATGCCGTGTTCAGTGGCGGCCTCCACATCAATGTTATCGCAGCCGACGCCGTGGCGGGAGATCAGCTTCAGGTTCGGCGCTTTCTCGATCACCCAGCGCGGTACCTTGGTGATGCGGATCAGCATCAAATCGGTGTCCGCGAGATGCTTCTCCCAGTGCTGCGGCTCGATCCCTTCAGGGATCACCAGCTCGATGTCGGCGCGCGACTGCAGGATCTTCATGCCGACGTCGTGGATCGGCTGGATGCACAGCACCTTATGCTTCTTCGTGGCCACCGGAATTCCCCCTGCTTTTCGTTTGCGGGACGCTATCACCGTTCGTCCACCAAACCGCTGAAAGTCCGACGCAACGGTGACATGCGGGCAAAGCATGGCTCGCGACCAGGGACGAGATTCGCCGACGGCCGGGCGCCGGTCGTCAACCGTTCGACGGCAGCTGGATCGCACGGCAGCTTTCCAACTAGACCGTCCGTCGTCGGCGTGCCACGTTAACGCGTGCAGATGACCCGAAGGCGAACTGGCGAGCACTCCAACCCGTAGGGCGCAAAAGCCCTCTTGCGCCTTGCGCCGCGACTGGGCGATGTCCGGGCCAATT
>JAYSVA010000077.1:0-4453 GCA_043718785.1 Hyphomicrobiaceae bacterium | reverse complement strand
TGCACGAGCATTGCCTCGGCCCCAAGAAGCTTGGCTCGGTACTGGTGGCGGTTAGTGGCCGTCATCCGGTTGGCTTTGTGCTGACCTATGACTGGATGAACTTTGTTCGCAACATGCGCGTCCGCCACATTGATCTGATGTTCGTGCTCGCAGATTTCCGCCGTCGCGGTGTTGGCGAGGCGCTGATGAAAACTGCGGCCACTCTGGCGGTGGAAGACGGCTGCGAGCGCATGACGGTGAGCGCACAGGCCGACAACGTGCAGGCCAACGACTTCTACCTGAAGCTCGGTTTCGAAAGCCGGGCCGACGAATCGAACCGCTACCGACTCGCCGCTGCGGGGTTATTGGCGCTGTCGCAACGCACGAATCGATGACTTAATTTTCCTCTCCGAATTTCTCTCCCTCTTAACGCGACATTTACCATTTCGGCTGATGGTAGCAGGTGCTGCGGGAGTGTTCCCGATAGCTGATGCGGGCTCTGTTGCCCGCTGCCTGAGGTGTGACCTGTGCCAGTTGCCGGGGGCCGAGTAACGAGCGTACGCCATCCGAGCCATGCAAATGGCGTGGACGGAGAGACGCGTCTTGAGCCGCACTTCGGCGAGCTGCCAGCTAGTTCGATTTCACATCCGCTTGCTTCTCCACTTATACCACCGAGCCTATCCGGCGACCCTTTGCCAAGGCTTTCAGTTTTATCGGTTTTCGCCTCCTCCCCCTTGAGGGGGGAGGACAACGATGGCTTTGCGCAGCAATGCCGTCGTGAGGTGGGGGTGATCTTCGAGCAACGGGACGCGCGGACAAAAGTCACCCCCACCTCGCGCGGCAAGATCGATTTTTGTGAAGTACAAAAATCGAGCCGCACTGTCCTCCCCCCTCAAGGGGGAGGAGGAGAAAAACTGAAAGGGTCTCCAGTTCCGCTCGACGGTATTATTCCTCCCCTGCGCGCCAACGAGTCGACGCCAGCGCGGCAGCCAACCCCCGCAACAAAGACAAGCCCCGAGTCTGATGACTGGCAGGGCCAGAGCGTTGTGGTGCGCCCCATTGTGCCGGCTGCCGCAATCAGCAGCCGTCGGCCCACCCATGGCGGCAAGCGCCGATTGAGCATTCCGGTCGGCATCGCCGCGATAGTTGGTGCTCTGTCGTTCGGGGTTCTGACTGGGTTTGGCGGGGCCACGCGCAAACCAGCGTCGGTCGTCGTCGAACTCGACCGGATGGCTGAGCTGGCGGGGCTTGGGCTCAACCAGGTGCAGCTATCGGGCCACCGCTTCACGGCTGACGCCGCGATTTTCGAAGCGCTCGAGCTTGATCGTGTACGGTCGCTGGTCAGTTTCAACGCGCTGGCGGCTCGCGAGCGCATTGAAAAGCTGCCATGGGTCGAAACGGCGACGATGACGCGGCTGCTGCCGGACACTCTGGCGATCACAATTACGGAGCGCAAACCGTTTGCGGTTTGGCAGTTAGGTGACCGTGAAACGCTGATTGATGCGGCAGGCCGCCGTCTCGGCGGCATTAGATCAGGTGGCGCGCCAGACTTGCCACGCGTGGCCGGCGCTGGTGCACCGGACGTCAGTGCCGAATTGTTCGCCCATCTTGCCACCTACCCGGAGATCGCCAGCCGCTTGGTAATGGCCGAGCGGGTCGGGCAGCGCCGCTGGACCCTGCATCTTGCGGGTGATCTGGAGGTGCTGTTGCCAGCCAATCTGGATGCCCGCCCGTTCAAGGCGCTGCAGCAGATGGTTGGCGGGCGGCGGCTGATTGATGGCGGCAGCGGTCAGCTCGATTTGCGTCATGCCGAGCGAATTATTGCATTGCCAGTCTCACGACCGTCGCGATTGGCCTCCCCGCAAGCCCGAGTCAAACAGAATAGCTGAGTACCAAGCCGAGTTCCCGATGAGCAGACGCGAATTCACCGTACATTCTTCCGCTGGCCCTTTGGTCGGCGACCGGGGGCGTCAACCTTCGAAGCAGCCGACGCGCGAGCATATCGGCGTGCTCGACATTGGCACCTCGAAGATTGTCTGCATGATTGCGACGACCCGGCCCGGGCCAGCCGGTGCTGCCCCAGTCGCTGAGTTCGCAGGGTTGGGACATCAGCGGTCACGCGGCATCAAGGCCGGGGTCATCGTCGATCTGGACGCGGCCGAGCACGCGGTGCGCGCGGCTGTGGCGCAAGCGGAGCGGATGGCGGGCGTCACGCTCGATGAGGTGCAGATTGGTGTGGCCTGCGGACGCCTGAAGTCGAGCCACTTTACGGCGGAGGCCAAGATTGCTCGCGGCGTGGTGCAGGCCGGTGACGTTGCCCGGCTGAGCGACGGTGCGCGCTCCTATACCGAGAAAGATGGCCGGGTGCTGGTGCACCTCAACCGGCTCGTTTACACCCTCGACGGCGCAGTCGGCATCCGTGATCCGCTGGGCATGGCGGGGCGGCTGCTCAGTGCCAACCTGCACGCCGTGACAGCCGACGATGCGCCACTGCGGAACCTGCGCCTTTTAGCTGAACGGTGTTATTTAACTCCCTCCAGCCTCGTGCCAACGTCGCTCGCGAGTGCTTTGGCCGCTACAACCGAGGATGAACGTCGCCTGGGTGTGACCCTGGTTGATATCGGTGCGGGCACTACAACTATCGCGGTTTTTGCCGATGGCCAGTACCTTTTTACCGATACGCTGGCCACTGGCGGCGCGCAGATGACCTATGAAATTGCAAAGTCTTTGGCCGCACCGCTTGCAGAAGCCGAGCGAATCAAAGCGGTTTATGGCACAATGGTCGTAGCGGCCTCCGATGAACGGGATGTATTCTCGTATTCGTTGGCTGGTGAAACGGATGGTTTGCGGCAGGCGAGCAACAAAGCGCGCTTGCGGTCCATTCTCCGTCCGCGTGTACAAGCGTTGTTGACGCACGTGCGTGACCGGCTCGAAACGGCGGGCATGTCTGCTTACGGTGGAGGCCGTATGGTGCTGACTGGTGGTGGGGCGCAAGTCATTGGACTTGCCAACTTTGCTGCTGAAGTGTTGGCTCGGCCTGTGCGAATCGGTCGCCCCGCATTGTTGGCAGGTGCGCCGAGTAGTTTGAGTGGTCCCGCATTCGCAACGGCCTTTGGCCTTGTTGCAGCGGCGAACGATCCCGCTGCCGCCGCATTGGCGGGTTCGCAGCGGCCAGAACTGGCGTCAGGGTACCTGGGTCGTATGGGCCAGTGGTTGCGTGAGAGTTTCTGAGATGAGGCGGTTTTGCTCCGAGTCCCGTTGGGGATGCGGCGCTGATCCTTGCTCATTCAGCGCAGCATGAGGTCAGAATGAAAATTGGGCTACAGGTACCGACTGTGACGGACCTTAAACCGCGAATCACCGTCATCGGTGTTGGCGGTGCCGGCGGCAATGCGATCAACAACATGATCGCATCGGGTCTCGACGGCGTCGAATTCGTGGTCGCGAACACCGATGCCCAGGCGCTGGCGACATCGAGCGCTGAACATCGGGTGCAGCTCGGCGTGCACCTAACTGAGGGGCTCGGAGCGGGGTCGAAGCCGGAGATCGGCGAAGCCGCTGCTGAAGAAGCGATCGAAGACATTCGGGCAGCGATTGCTGGCTCGCACATGGTGTTTGTTGCCTGTGGAATGGGCGGCGGGACGGGTTCTGGCGCGGCGGCCGTGATCGCGCGAATTGCCAAAGAAATGGGTATTCTGGTGGTCGGTGTGGTGACCAAACCGTTCACTTTCGAAGGTTCGCGCCGGATGCGCATTGCCGAAGCTGGCGTTGCCGAGCTTGGCCAATACGTTGATACGCTGATCGTCATTCCCAATCAGAATCTGTTCCGGGTCGCAAACGAGAAAACCACGTTCGCGGACGCCTTCCTCCGCGCCGATCAGGTGCTGTATTCGGGTATTGCCTGCATCGTTGACCTGATCGTCAAAGAAGGCCTGATCAATCTCGATTTCGCCGATGTGCGTACCGTGATGAGCGGCATGGGCACCGCGATGATGGGTACCGGCGAAGCCTCGGGTGAGCGCCGCGCTATTCAGGCAGCGGAAGAAGCGATTTCCAACCCGCTACTGGATGACATTTCGCTGCGTGGCGCCAAGGGGCTGCTGCTGTCGATCATCGGAGGTCGCAATCTGACGCTGTACGAGGTTGACGAGGCGGCCAGCCGCGTCCGCGAAGAGGTTGATCCGGAGGCCAATATTATTGTCGGCGCGACGTTCGACGATAGCCTGGGCGATAAAGTCCGCGTGTCCATCGTCGCGTCAGGGATGGCGCGGAATTCTGGGCAGTCGGCTGCCCGTCCGAACGGTTATGCAGCCTCTGCGGCGCGTCCAACTGCATTGCCGCAGAGCGCGCCAATTGCGGCACCGATGCCGATCCATGTTGCCCCCATTCATGCGGCCCCCCAAGTCGTTCAGCAGCAGCCGGTCCAGCCGATGCAAATTTCCACGCCGTCGTTTGGGCCGACCGCAATGCCAGC
>JAYSVA010000076.1:0-10340 GCA_043718785.1 Hyphomicrobiaceae bacterium | reverse complement strand
CTTGCGTTTTCGCCAATTCAGCTTTGGCTTCTATCTCAGTCATGGTCGCACGGAACCGTTTCTCGACTTTCGCCTTATCTTCGTAGCTCTGCACTTTCGTGTAATTCTCGGGCGAGCTGGCGGCGATGGGGATCAGCGTGCCGCGCTGATGCATCCCGGCCTTTTCGAGCGCCGCCTGTGCCGCCGGATCGTTGGGCTTGGTGGCAGCCGCCGTCGACGCCGCCATGTAGCCGGTGATGGCATTCTTGGTGTTGATCTGCTCAGGGATCGTCCGGCCGATCTGCACGACATCGGCGGTCGCGTGCGCCAGCGGGTTGGCGTCGGCGATGCCCTTGACTTTGGCGAAGGTGGCGAGCGTGACGACTTCCTTGGCGATAAAATGCGCCTGCGTGGTCAACCGCTGATACGTCGGTTCCTTGATCTGGACATCGGCGATGGCTTTGACGCCAGCGGGGCCTTGCATCAACAGGTCGGGTTTTGCTGCCGCCCACGGAATGCCCGAACGCACGGCCTCGTAGCTGGCCTGTTGCATCACCCGCGCGACGGCGGGCGTGACGCGTTCGTTGCCGAGACCTGCAAAGCGGATGCTGCTCGCGTCGGACCCGACACCGCCAAGGCCGCCAAGACTGCTACGACTGGCACCGCTTCGCGCGTCAGTGCCGTCGTCGTTCCGTGCACGGCCGCCGGGTCGTTGGTAGCCGAAGGCCACAACACCGCCGGTGCGGGCTTGTTCCTCGACGGCAGCTGCCTGCGAGGCGAGTGCTGCCTTCTCGTGCGCCATGCGCATCACGCGCTGCTGCATGTCGGGTGCCATGGCAATGGAAAAACTGGCTGATGTCAGCGACTGCATGATCGAACTCGATGGCGACAATCCCGCGAGCTGATGGCGTGGCATGCCGCGCAACAGATATTGCGCCGCCGACAGCATGCGGTCCATGTCCGCGCCGACGAGGGGCATTTGCATCGACAGCGCGTGGCTTTCGAGCGAACTGCGCACGAGGCCGGTCGCCGCCTGTTCGAGCGGGTCGCTGGCGTCGACGCGGGATGGCGCGATGTCCGGCAGGTCGTTCAGGATCGGATCAGCGGAGGATTTGTGGTCACCAAGAAAGTGCTCGCGGCGGCGGCGATAATCGGCGGGCGCGTCCAGGGCCATCATGCGGGATCGATGAGTTCGATGTAGCGGTGCGTCATCATCATGACCGGCAGCATCGCCTCGGTGTAGCGCGCCGACGACAGCCGCCTTGCCAGATGGTTAGGCATCTCGTCACTGACTTTCTGGGCGATGAACTCGATCACATGATCGGACAACGGTCGCTGCGACAGCCGCGCTGCGCACTTGACGAATTTCCGCGTCCACAAATGCCGCTGCCGCTCTTTATCAATCTGCCGTTGGCGAATAATTTTCCGGATCATTCCATCTCCAATGACGGAGATTATTAACGCCTGTTCGTTAAGGACAGCCTAATTCGTTAAGAATTCAGGATTTGTTAACCGTCCGGACCGGGGAAACTGAGCCCAGGGCAAAGGCCTGCTGTCGTGGCTGGCCCGAGCCTGCAGGAGTGGTGACCGGCTGGCAGAAGTAGCTGATGTCATGTTGATTTCTTGTTTTGGGACGTTAATGGCGTTTGAACTCTGTGCACGACAGGCAATCTGCGGTCGTGTCACCCTCGACACAGGGGTGACCTGATCGGTGAGAGGCCGTAGCCAGGGGGAGCGTCAGGTGTCGAAGCTATCCGAATTTGAGTTCGCGTTGCACGAAGACTTGCCCCGTGGGTTGGATGGCAAAGAGAACGAATCTGTATCGGCCAAGTGGGGCGAGGTCTGGAGCCTCGGCGACAAATTTCCCTATGGCCGTGACACACCGAACGGGCGGCGCGGTGTGTTTCTGGGCTACGACGGCAAAGGCGCGCATGGTCGTCCCGTCGGTTTCACCGATGATCGGCATGTGATGACCATCGCCGGGTCGCGGGGCGGCAAGGGCCGGTCGCTGATCGTCCCGAATATGCTGATGTATGAAGGCTCGGTGCTGGCAATCGATCCGAAGGGCGAGCTGGCGCGCATTACCAGTCGCGCCCGCGCTGAACTCGGCCAGCGCGTGATCGTGCTCGATCCATTTGGCGCCAGCCTGCAAGGTTGCAAGAGCGATGCGCAGCGGGCTGCGTTGAAGGCTCGCTTTGGCTGCTACAATCCGCTGGCTGAACTCGATCTGCTGTCGCCGACGTTTGTCGAAGATGCGGCGGTGATCGCCAACTCGCTCATTCCTGACGGCCGATCGAATGACCGGTTCTGGTCGGACAGCGCCAAGGTTCTGCTCCGCGCGATCATTCTTTTCGTGTTCACGCTGCCGGAAGATGACCGCACTTTGTGCACGGTACGCGATCTGGTGGCTCTCAAGGGCGCATTTCTCGCCGTCACAGCAGCGCGTCTCGAAATGCCGCCGCAGGCTGCGTTGTGGCATCTGATGAAGATCGTGAAAGGCGACGAAGAGTTCAAGGAAATCATCCGCTCCGCCGGTCATACGTTCGGCGACATGCACGACAACGGCCGGTCGTCGGTGCTGTCGACGGCGCGGACCGAGACGGCATTTCTCGACAGCCCGATGCTGCGCGAAACACTGCACAAGAGCGATTTCAAGTTGCGCGACCTGAAGCGCGGCGCTGTGACGGTGTATCTTTGCCTGCCCGCTGGGCGGATGATGACGCATGCCAACTGGCTGCGGACGATCATCGATCTCGGCTTGTACGCCTTCGAGAAAGACGCCGAGCCCGTGGCTGTGCCGTTGCTGATGGTGCTCGATGAATTTCCGGTGCTCGGGTACATGCGCACCATCGAAGCCGCTGCCGGGCAGATCGCAGGCTTTGGCGTCAAGCTCTGGACAATCATCCAGGATATCACCCAGCTCAAACGCCTGTACCGCGATAGCTGGGAGACCTTCATCGCCAATTCCGGCGTGGTCACTGCGTTTGCCAACACCGACGGCTCGACCCTGGATTATCTCTCCAGCCAGCTTGGCACGATCAACATGGACCTCATCAAGGACAGCGGTGCGTCCGCCGCGCAGAAGCGGGGAGGCGCCAGCCTCACGCAAGAACATCCTCGCGAAGACCCGCTGCTGGCCAAGCACGAACTGGCCAAGACGTTCGCGCGCGAGAAACTCCGCATCCTTGTGATGCCCGCCGGCCTGGCACCGCTCGCGCTGCAACGCGCTCGCTACGATCAAGACAGCAACTTTCAGGGGAGGTGGGATCAATGACGACGACCACTATGACAACGACGGAGCGCGCCATTGCACTTTTTGTGATGGCGTTCATTTGCTCTAGCTTGATTGCAAGTGTCTCGGCTGGAGCAACCCTGCCTAAGGTCGCCATAAGTGCAATGACATTTCCTGCTGCGATGGCGGTTATGGGCTTCGCGGCAATATGGCCACGAATTACACGCACACTAATTGTCGGTCCAATCGCAGGTCTACTGATCGCAAGCAACTCGGTACCTGACATTTTAGGACATACCGGGCCAATTAATACTGCTGCTCACCTGATTGATCTCGGCGAAAGTATCTTTATGTGCGCTATCGTCGCACCTGCTGTCGAGTTCTCTGATCCTGCAAACCGCGTTCGTCGTTGGGCCGCAGCAGGGCGATCACGGTGGCCAGCCTACTACGCAGTGCATCTTGTGCAAATCACGTTACTTTTGTCGGCAGCGATTGCCTTTGGCGCTGGACTTATGAATTTTATTACGCCTGTTGACTGGCTGAAATTTGATGGATTTGAAACGACATCCCGTCTAACACTTAGTATATGCGCTATGCTTACAGGTGTTTTCTTCGCCGTTGTATTGGCGTTGTTAAATGGCCGGGCAGGAAACGTTTTATCTTGGTTTAAAGTTTTCGGGAAGGCGGGACGAATGACTGCGTCTGAAACTACTTCAAACAAGCAGTTAAGTTGGCATGAACGCATCGATGCGTGGATAAACGATAATAAAACCGTTTCATCGAAACGTCCGGAACTCGGTTCTATCAAATCCTACACGAAAAACGGACTTCCAGCGATGTCTTGGTCTCAAGAAATTGCCTCGACCCTGACTGTGGAGAACGTGAAAGCAGGCGAAAAATTGAAGACAATTGTTAGTTCGGTTCTTGTCGCAAGTATCGCTGGATTCATCGTTGGTGGGTCAACTGCCAAAACGGGTCAAATTCTTGCTGATGGCCTTGGAGGCGCATTTTCTCTGGCGCTGGCTGCGTTCGTTATCGTGGCAATTGCGCTTAAAGGGGACGCCAACAAGCAAAAATCTGATACCGAGCGACGTGATGAAGTTACTCCTGTTGGTTGTCAGGAAGATTGTGAGGCATTCATCGCCGAACATCTGGGTGAACTACACTTATATATTGCCCGCGGTGATTTGAGCGCGGGACCGCTACCGGTCGTAAGCATGGTTCTATGGGATAGTTTTGGAAATTTTGAGGAAGGATCCCAGAAGCAATGGTTTCGGAAGCGCGGAGTAATGGATAGTTGGCCAGATTGGGGTGTTATCATTGCTCAATCGAACAAAGGGGTCGTGTGTGTGGCGGAGTCTTTACACAGCAACGCATGGCTAGCTGACCTTCTTGGTCAACTCCAACAGACATTCGTTGCACCAAGAAGATCAATGCTCAGAGAATTCCGGAGGGAAGTCAGGGGAAGCGAGCCAGCCGAAGTGCAGACGCCAATTACTCCGTTTTGATTGTCACCGTAAACTGATCGCCCCCCAGCAGCGCGTCCATGAAGTCGCGGCGGTCGTCGGCGGGTTTGGTTTGGCGGAGCGGGACAAGGATGACCTTGTCGCCCATCACAGTTTTGACAGGCAGGCCGCACCAATTTTTTATCCAGCGCAACCGGGTGCCGCGAATCCGGTTGATCAAGCGGTCCGCCAACAGGGCGTCGCGGCGTGATGCCGCGATGTTCTTTGCCAGAGCCTGCACGGCAGTGTTCGTGATCCTGATCAGCATCGCCGTCGTGTTCTGGCATCCGTTCCGCTGACAGGCCCTCGTCGAAAAAAGAAGCTGCTATCAAGTTGATCGCTCGCAGGTCGGTTTTGCCCTGGGTATCCAAGTTGCACGCGACTGGTCGCGTGAACACCGGAGGACAACATGTCGAAGCGCAATGAAACAACTTTGGCAGGCTCTGAGCAACTTGGCGGAATGGCGGCGGTCGAATGGCTCGATCCGCAACGCCTTACCCGGTCGGAATGGCTCAGTGTGGACCAGGCCGGGCGTGGTGCAGGCATTTTGCTCGGCAAGTACGACGGGCGCATAGTTGGAAGCACCGACGACCGGCATTGCATGACCGTGGTCGGGGCGGGCGGCCGGGGCGTTCAGCAGTCGCTGATCGTGCCGAACCTGCTGCACTATGACGGCTCGATGCTGGTCGTCGACCGTTCTGGTGATCTGGCGCGCGCGACGGCGCGGGCGCGATGGGAGAAGGGGCAGACAGTCGTTGTGCTCGATCCCTTCGGCGTAAGCGGCATCCCGACCGGCGGCTTTAATCCGCTGGCATCGCTCGATCCAGCGAGCCCGACCGTGATCGATGATGCGGCCTTGCTGGCGGAAAGCTTGATCGTTGCTGGCAGCGCACGTGAACCACACTGGACCAACTCCGCCCGCGTTTTGGTTGCGGCTGCTATTCTGTTCGTGCTCACCCTGCCGGAGGAAGAGCGCAATCTCGCTACGGTGCACGGGTTGATTTGCGGTGACCATAAGATTATCGAGTTCACGCGCAGCCGGTTGGAACTCGACGACACTATGGCGGCGTTCATCGCAGTGCTGCGTTTACGTAGCGACCTTTTCAACGGCGTTCTCGCCAACTTCGGCGCGACCTTTGCAGCCATGCCTGATCGTGAACGAGCGACCGTCTTCTCGACCGCGCGTGTGCAATTCGCCTTTCTGCAAAGCCCGTCAATGCAAAAGGTTCTTGAACGGAGCGATGTGACGATGGCGGATTTGAAGTGCGCGCCGACGACGGTCTATCTATGCCTGCCGGTGTCACGCATGGAGACGCATTCTCGCTGGCTTCGGCTGATCATCAGTGTAGCCCTGGCGGAGTTTGAACGGACCAAGGCGACCAGCGAAATTCCCGTGCTGGTGATATTGAATGAGTTCGCATCGTTGCCACGCTTGGAGAGATTGGAAACGGGCGCAGCGGTGTTAACGGAGTGTGGTGTCCGACTTTGGATCATCGTGCATTGCCTGGATCTGCTCAGGGTCCGCTACGCCGACGCTTGGCACACGTTGATTGCCGGTGCCGGTGTCATGACGTTCTGGCAGGTCCATGACGACGCGACGATCAATTTCATCACCAAACGGACGGGTTTGGTTCGGCCGGAACTCGAACGGCTGCTGGCTGCCGAAACGCAGCGGTGCCTGGTCCTCTCAGGTGGTCAGGCCCCGGTGATGCTGCAACGGCTGGACTACAAGACAGATGCTGCATTCGTCTGCTGCTTCGATCCGTAGGTGTCACCGCAAACTGATCGCGCCGAGCAGGGCGGCCATGAAATCGCGACGGTCGTCGGCGGGTTTGGTCAGGCGAAGGGGGACGGGGATGACTTGCTCGCGCTTGATGGTCTTGGCAGGTAGTCCGGCGAGACTGCGGTTGAGGAACAGGTGGCAGGTGTGCTCCTCGTCCGGCGGGAAGCAGGCAAACCAGACGGAGATGTTGAAAAACGTTTCGAAGTTGAGCAGCGTGCGATGCTCGTAGGCGTCGATCAGGATCGTGTCGTCGTAGATGCGCTTGGCCTTCACATCGACGGCGAGTGTGCCGATGGTGGGGATGCCGACCAGAAAATCGGGGCGTTTGATTTCGCCTCGTAGTGGTTTTGGCAGCGTAATCGGCGATTGCTCGACATACAGGTGCGGCAGCGTGCATCGATCCAGCCAGGCGCGAAAACGGTCTTCGGTGATTTGACCTTGGGCGCGGCGCTGGTGTTTCGACAGGATCATTTGGGCTGCGGTGTGCGCTTCGGTGATTTGCGCGGTTTCGACACGGGCGGTTTTGGTTTGGCGCGGCGCTTGCTGACTTCGGCGTTGGCGTCCGCCCACTGAAACAAATCGCCTTGGATTTTGGCGGCGGCCTGCTTCTGCCAAGTCTTGGATGCGGTTTCTCGGTCCAGCCACGCCGTGATAAAAGTCACCGGACCACCAGCGTTGACGAGCTGGAGCGCTGGAATGAAATGCGAGAGATAACCGGTTGCCGTGATCGGAAGCGGTGCCTTCTTTGGCTTGATGCTGTCGACCGAGAGGTGATCGGTGCCGGACACGAGGTAGTCGCGCTGGTGGGTGATGCAGATACGGACGGCATCATGCGTGACCGGGTTCAGCCAGTCAATTTCATAACGCGTGGTGCGTGCGGCAGCGCCGCCAAGGGGTTCTCGATTTATGGGTTTGTCGGCTCCCGGCTTGCGGGTCAGCTCGTCCGCTACCTTCTTCCGTGCTTCGGCAACGGTCTTGGCACGCACGGTGATTTCGTCTGCGCCATCGGCACTTGTGGCGATGAACACATCGGGGCCTGCGCCCCAATAGGCGCCGCTGCTGTCGTAGCCATCGCCATTGACGCGGACGCGCTGGATGTCGTGGCTGGTTGTCGGAGTGTTGGGTTCCGAGGTTTGGCGATGCTTGCTCATCGCGGCCCCTTCGGTGTCTCGGGGGCTGTGGCCGTGCCAACCGCGTCTGGTCGAAGTGGTTCGTTTGCGGCCTTGGCACCGGGTTGCAGTCCGTTGAGGTAGTCGACGGCGCGGGTGGCCAGCGACGCGGCCGTGAATATCACCTTGCTGTCGCCCTTCAATACGGTCAACCAGTTTTGAATGTATTGCGCGTGATCGGCGCGTGGTGTATTGGTTATATTCAATTCAGCGCAGAGGAATGCGGCTGATAATTCGACGACTAATTCTTCGAACGAATATGACTTATCTCCAAACCTTTGGCCGAATTCTCTATTCAAACGGTGCGCAGCACCTGAATAATGGGCTAATTCGTGCAGCCGGGTACTTTCGTAACTTTCGGTCGGTGTTGAGGTGGCCGTACCCGTGAATAATTCGCGAGGCGGCATCTGGATGAAGTCGCCTGTGCCGTCGCTGGCCTTGTGACGATAGAATGCGCGCTGACCGCCTTCGCGGAACTCGGCGCCGGTGTTGGCGATGAAGGCATCGACATGTGCGAGGCGCGTGGTCAGATCTTCACGCGGAACAGCCGGTTCGATGGACCAGCCGTCGACCTGCTGTGCATTGAATACATACGCGGCCTTGGCAAATAATCGCTTGGCAGCGTCGGTATCGTTGCTGCCGGTTTCCGGTTTCGGCGCATCGGCTGCGGCTTTTGGCGTCCACTCGCCATATTTCACTATAAGCGATCCGCGCTCGCCCTTACGGACTTGGGCACCGAGTTCCTGCCACTGCTTGAATGTGGCCCAGGTTTGGTGCTCGAATTTCTTGGCGTCGGCATCGATCCACAGCGACAGGATATTGCTGCCGCGATATTGCTTTTCGGTGAGGGCGTTTTTCGGGATCGTAAATGCAACGCCGGGCCGGTGCCACGGCATCTGGAATTCACCGGCACCTGCCTCGATTGCGGCGACGATCTTGGCGGTGATGGCGTCGTGTACGTCGACACGTGCTTTCGTCGACGCATCGTCACCGTCTTTCAGTGACTTGTAGTTTTTGGGTGGTTTCTTGGCCATGTTTGGGGCACTCCTTTCGCTGGCGGGGTTGCCCAAACGGGCCCCGCCAACGAAAGGAGACGCCGGACAGCAAGTGCCCGACGTCCCAACAATCAGTGATTACGCGTCAGCCGATGGCTTGGCGTCATGGCCTTTGCGGGCGCGCTTGTCGGCTCCTGCACGGGCGGCTTCAGCATCAGGCTTTGCTGCTGCGGCTGCGGGTGTTGCCACTTCGGCCTTTGCCGCACGGTCGGCTTCGAGCGCCGCTGGCGACTTCCATGGCAGGACGTTGCCGCCAAACCGCAAACCGCTTTTGCCGGAGAGATCGCGCGCCAACACGGTGTAGCGTCCACGTGCGTTCCAGAACGAACCGATATCCGTAAAACCTTTGCCGGGACGGTTGCGCAAGGTGACGTACAAGGGGATGTCGCGGGCTTCAGGTGCGAACAGTTCGGATGGGCGTGCGCCGGTTTTTTTGAACTCGGTCTGCATGATGGCATCCTTGGCCGCGAGATCGCGGTCACGGGCCGTGGCGTAGCCGCCCCAGATAGTGACGACTTCGCCGGAGCGCGGGTCGGTCACTTCGCGCGGTTCGAGTTTTCGGATATCGTACTGGTCGCCATCCGGCGTGGTGAAATTACCGGAGAATGTTCCGTTGTTGATAAAGAAGCCGTTCTTGATTTCGCCATCGGCAGGCGTTTGTTTCTGGTCGGTCATAATTTATTACTCCTGAGAAATGAGATAAACATTATGCGGAACAATACCGAGCCGGATTAAAATTGGAAGTAGTTTTTCGTTAACACCGAAACGATTGCTGTAATCGTGGAAATACACCGGTTTGCGAGGTGCTTGCGTCATTTGAAGGTTCCTTGGTGGAGAGCAGAGTTTCCCCAAGCGGGGCTGTTTTCGGAGCCGGCCCCCATGCGCAGCATGTCTTCGACATGACGCGAGCCATCACCCGACCGGGGGCTCGCGTGGACGGCTTCGAAACAGCCCTGGGGGCCTGTTTTTGGTGAGGTTGGAGCAGCCTTCGTGTGAGGCCGGCATCAGTTGCGGCTCGCGGCGGCGTGGACGTGTTCGAGCACCGCATCGAGAAAATCGGTCACCGGGAATTTTAGCTCGGCATTGAGCGGCAGTTGAGCCACAACGGAAAGAACGGCCTGATCGAAGGCGGCGCGTGTCTGGCGACCCTGTGCCTTGAAGTACGCCGACCATTTTGGCCAGCGCGGATCACACATCACGATGGCGGCGGCACGGATGCGGACAAGCAGCGCATCGGCTTCAGCCATGCGTGGCGTGATCGTCCGGGTGACGGCGATCAACAAGGCAGGTTCGAGCCGATGGCCGTCAGGGATGAACGCGAGGCAATCGAGCGCGGCGGCGACAAGCGCAGGCGGGATCGATACAGTTGGGATTGCAGCGTGATGCATGGTCATAGGAATCCTCGTCTGTTGGTGACGAGGCACAACGTGCCGATGGCTAAAACGACCTGAAAGAAATCAACTTGGCAGCAGGTTCTTTTGATGCGTGATGTTCAGCATGGCCTGCACGAAGACTTACGCGGCAACGATCAAAACCCGCAGGGCCGAGACCCACTCTGCTTCAATCGACGAGTGCGTGGGGCTCGGTCGCGCGCTCCTTCAGCGCGCGATGCGAGCG
>JAYSVA010000075.1:0-2053 GCA_043718785.1 Hyphomicrobiaceae bacterium | reverse complement strand
AGCGGCTGGCCGAGCGACTGTGCGCCGAAACCTTCGCCGACAAGGTGTTCTTCTGCAATTCCGGCGCGGAAGCCTGCGAGGGCGCGATCAAGACCGCTCGGCGCTACCATTTCGCCAATGGCAATCCGGAAATGACGCGGATCATCACCTTTAAAGGTGCATTCCACGGCCGGACGCTTGCAACCATCGCGGCAGCTGGCAACGAGAAATACCTGGAGGGTTTCGGCCCCGACATGCCGGGTTTCGATAATCTGCCATTTGGCGATCACGAAGCGCTGCTGGCCGCGATCACCCCCGAAACTGCCGCGATCATGATTGAGCCGGTGCAAGGCGAAGGCGGTATCCGCGTCGTGCCCAATCAGTGCCTGAAAGGCCTGCGCGAGCTGTGCGACAAGCACGGCCTGCTGCTGATTTTCGACGAGGTGCAATGCGGTGTCGGCCGCACCGGTAAACTGTTCGCGCACGAGTGGGCGGGCATCCAGCCGGACATCATGGCAATTGCCAAAGGCATCGGCGGCGGCTTCCCCGTTGGCGCGTTCCTGGCGACCGCTGAGGCGGCAAAAGGCATGGTGCCGGGCACCCACGGCTCAACATTCGGCGGCAATCCGCTGGCAATGGCGGTGGGCAATGCCGTGCTCGATGTGGTGCTGGAGCCGGGCTTTCTGGAGGCCGTGCAGCAGAAGGCGTTGCGGTTCAAGCAAGAGCTGGCGCGCATCAAAGACGAGCACCCCGACAAAATCGAGGAAATCCGTGGCTCCGGGCTGCTAATGGGCATTCGGCTGAAGCCTACCTATGCCTCCGGCGATCTCGTCAAAGCAGCAACCGCCGAGAAGTTCTTGACCGTCGGCGCTGGCGATAACGTCGTCCGGCTGATTCCGCCTCTGAACATCGCTGAGGCCGATATCGCCGAGGCCGCATCAAAGCTGTCGAAGGCACTAAAATCGCTCCCAGCCGCCGCCAAAGCCTGAGCAATCACCTGTTTAAGCGACGTGAGCCCTGACGAGCCCACGTCGCTATCTTTTCGTCCAACCTTCGAGGACCCCAGTATGGGCCCCCGCCACTTTATCGATCTCGATGCCCTGCCAGCACCCACCCTGCGTGCCATCGTCGACGCCGCCCATGCGATGAAAAAAGCGGGTAAACGGGTGCCCAAACATCTTCGGCCGAAAGACATCGAAGACGCGATTTTGCTGATGATTTTCGAGAAGCCATCGACCCGCACCCGCGTGTCGTTCGATGTGGCAATGCGCCAGCTCGGCGGCCAGGCGATCTCGCTCAACAGCAACGACCTGCAATCAGGGCGCGGCGAGAGCCCGTCAGATACGGCCAAAGTGCTGTCGCGCTATGGCGATGCGATTATGATCCGCACCAGCGGCCATGCCCGCATCATGGAGCTGGCGGACAATGCCACCATCCCCGTGATCAACGGCCTGACGGATCGCAGCCACCCGTGCCAGATTCTAGCCGACATCATGACCTTCGAAGAGGGCAAAGGCCCGATCAAAGGCCGCTCGGTCGCCTGGTGCGGCGATGGCAACAACGTCGCCGTATCGTGGATGCAGGCCGCCTGCTTGTTCGGCTTCGAACTGCGCATCGCCTGCCCGGCCCAGCTGAAGCCCGAGCGCGACGTCATCGAGTGGGTCGAAAAGCATAAGGGCCAGATGGGCGGCAACGTCATCATCACCGACGATGCAGCATTGGCCACCAAAGGCGTGGATTGCGTTGTGACGGACACTTGGGTCTCGATGGGCCAATCTGACGAAAGCCGCCGCAAGCAGCTGCTCGGGCCCTACGCGGTTGATCAGGCGCTGATGAAACGCGCCCACAAGGACGCGATCTTCCTGCATTGCCTGCCAGCCTATCGCGGGCACGAAGTTTCAGCCGACGTGATCGACGGCCCGCAATCACGCGTATTTGACGAGGCTGAGAACCGACTGCATGCGCAGAAGGCCATCCTGTCGTGGTGCCTTGGTTGCGACTTCGGAGTTTAAATGGCGAGTAGTGCACCCGAACTGACCGACGATCTGATCCTGCCGTTCGAGCTGGCGAATTC
>JAYSVA010000074.1:0-4463 GCA_043718785.1 Hyphomicrobiaceae bacterium | reverse complement strand
TACGCAAATTCGATGATCACCGCGTCCACCGCGAGGCTGTCACCGGCCTTGGCGCGGACCGCTTTGACTTTTCCGTCACGTTCGGCGCGCAGGATGTTTTCCATCTTCATGGCTTCGACGATGGCGAGACTGTCGCCCGCTTTGACGTCGTGGCCCTCTTGGACGTGGACGGCTTTGACCAGGCCAGGCATCGGGCAAAGCAGATATTTGCTCATGTCGGCAGCGGCTTTTTCCGGCATCATGCTGGCGAGCGCTGCCTCGCGCTGGGTGAACACGTGGGCGGCAACCTGCACACCGCGATAGCTGAGGGTGTAGCCGTTGAGGATTGGGCGCACCTGCACGGCGGCGGTCTGGCCGTTGATGGTGCCGGTCCACACCGGTTCGCCGGGCCACCAGGCTGAAACTAGTTCCAGTGACTTGCCGGGTTTGCCTTTCGCGTCGAAGAATGTGACGTGAACCGGGTAGCCGTTGCCACCTGATACTTCGAGCTGAGCATCGGTTTTGCCGAGGCGGACGACGCGGCGCGAGGCGAACCTGACCAGCGAGCCACCCATTTGGTGGGTGATGCTGCGGCGGCGGTTGTTGTTCAGGTGGTCGATGGCAGCGGCGACGGCGGCCAGGATTTCGAACTCTGGACCGACGGCGACCCGCGGGGCAAATCCATCAGGGAATTCTTCCTTGATGAAGCCGGTTGAAATGGTGCCTGCCCGCCAGCGCGGGTGCTGCATGATCGAGGTCAGGAACGGGATGTTGTGCTGGATGCCGTCGATATAGAATGCATCAAGTGCTTCAGCCTGGGCGTCGATGGCGGCTAGGCGGGTCGGTGCATGTGTGACCAGCTTGGCGATCATCGGATCATAGAACATCGAGATTTCGCCTCCTTCGACCACGCCGGTGTCGTTGCGGACCGTGACGCCACTTTCAATGCCCTCGCGTGGTGGCCGATACTTGGTCAAGCGGCCGATAGAGGGTAGGAAATTGCGGTAGGGGTCTTCCGCGTATATGCGGGTTTCAACAGCCCAGCCGTTGAGCTTCACGTCTGTCTGCTTCATCGCCAGTTTCTCACCGGCAGCGACGCGGATCATCTGCTCGACAAGATCGACGCCGGTGATCAGTTCGGTGACAGGATGCTCGACCTGCAGGCGGGTGTTCATCTCAAGGAAGAAGAATGAGCGGTCCTGACCTGCCACGAACTCAACGGTGCCTGCGCTGTCGTAGCCGACGGCCTTAGCGAGGGCGACGGCCTGTTCGCCCATAGCGCGGCGGGTTTTCTCATCAAGCAGCGGTGACGGCGCTTCTTCGATGACCTTCTGGTTGCGGCGCTGGATCGAGCATTCGCGCTCGCCGAGATAGATGCAGTTGCCGTGCTTGTCGCCGAGCACCTGAATTTCGATGTGGCGCGGATTGACGATGAATTTCTCGATGAAGATGCGGTCGTCGCCGAACGAGGATTTGGCTTCGCTGCGGGAAGCATCGAAACCTTCAACCACTTCGCTCTCGCTCCAGGCGATGCGCATGCCCTTGCCGCCGCCGCCCGCCGACGCTTTGATCATCACGGGATAGCCGATTTCGCCGGAGATCTTGATGGCATGTCGGCTATCGGCAATTTCGCCGACGAAACCCGGAACGCAAGACACGTTGGCTTTCGCCGCGGCTTTCTTGGATTCGATTTTGTCGCCCATGGCCGCAATCGCACCAGCGTTCGGGCCAATGAAGACGATCCCCGCCTTGGCCAGTGCCGTCGGGAAGGCGGCACGTTCAGACAGGAAGCCGTAGCCGGGATGGACAGCTTCAGCGCCTGACGCTTTGGCGGCGGCGACAATCTTGTCCATCACCAAATAGGACTCGGACGCTGCCGCTGGGCCAATGTGGATGGCTTCGTCAGCCATTTCGACGTGCAGCGCTTCCCGGTCGGCATCCGAATAAACGGCGACGGTCTTGATGCCCATCAAACGTGCGGTCTTGATGACGCGGCAAGCGATTTCGCCGCGATTGGCGATCAGGATCTTTTTGAACATGGTGGGCGGGTTCCGAAACAACGTCGTAAGGAGAGAATCCCGGCTTAGCTGATGCGCGCGCCGCAAACAATCACCCGAAAGATGGGCCAGTGGTTAACGATGGAACTGGCGTCGTGGGATGGCCGCCGTGCGCCGCAATGCGCTGGCGGACCAGATCGATCGCGGCCCGCAGCGAGTAGTACTGATCAGCATAGCTGAGCGGAATCGCCGTTTTCTTGACGGCCTCCTCAATGTCTTGGATTTCGGCGGTATAGGCCAAGCGGTGCTCAGGCGACGCATCAGCGGTCAGGCGCTGATCAAGCACTTTCAGGCGGGCATACCACCGCAAGATCTTGCGTCGTGCGCGCCACCGGAAGATTGCTGGACCGCCTTTAATGATCGGGATCAGCACAGTCGCCAGCGGCACGATCATCACAACCATGCGCTCGATGAAGGTCGCCAGCCAGAATGGCAGGTGCCGCTGCAGGAATGTGGCACCGTTCTTGTGGAACCGCAGCGCATCTTCCGACATTTCGAACTCGGGATCAGCGGCTTTGGGGAACTCGCCGATGCGGTTGAACATGCCGCCCGGGCTATGCACTTCCTTCGCGGCTTCAACCAGCAACCCAATGAGTGCCGGATGCAAGTCTTCGCGCACCACCAGGGCTGCCATCGGCGCAATCAGCGACGTGTCCTGCGGCGGTACTTCCTTCTCCAGGTCCATGGCGCCTTTCGGCAGCGTCACATGGGACAGGTAGGGGAAAAGGCGCGTGTAGGCTTCAGCCTGGGCGAAGTTCATCAGCCGCAGATCGGGAGTGCGCATGAGGGTTTGGATTTGTGGGCTATTGGGCGACGACGTGAAGAAGGCCACGTCAGCGGTGCCCTGGGTGATCGCGTCAATTGCTTGCTGTCCAGAAAGTGGCAGTAGCGTGGTGTTTTCGGATGTAATGGCGTTGGGTTTCAGCAGGTCGAGCGCCAGTTTGCGCGTGCCGCTGCCCTCGGGTCCGATGATGACGCGCCGCCCTTTGATTTGCGAGAGGCGATCAAGGGAGTCGAGGCCGCGATAAAATACCCAAAGCGGCTCTAGATATATGCGGCCCAGTGAGATGATCCCTGGTGATTCTTTCGTGGTCGTCGTGCCGCCCTGAAGCAAGGCGACTTGCACGCCCGAGCTGTCATCATGCAGCCGTTTGACGTTTTCCACCGACCCGGCGGATGGCATGACCTCCAGCGTAATGCCGGACCGCTTCAGAATGCTGGCATAGCGCGTGCCGGTGGCGAAATAGCCGCCGGTTTTGCTGGCGGTGGTGATAGCGATGCGCTTGGGCGGGGCCGGATCGACGAAGCGGGAGGCAAACCACGCTAACGCGGCGATCAGAAACAAGGCGGCGACGAAGGCCCACCAGAAATCTCGCAGTCGTAAGGTGTAAAGCATGGCGGTGTCCCCCCGGAGGCAGTCTTGCTAAACAGCCCTTACCATGGCGGCAGGGGGAGGCTGCAAGCGCGCCACACGACGACTTACTTTCGTTGTTTTTAGAGTATTGGCTTGCCAGATGGCCATCGGCGGGGGTGTTCGTGTTCTTCTATCTATCCAAGTTCCTATTTCTGCTGGTGCAACCGAGTGTGGTTTGCCTACTGTTGATTGCGGCCGGGCTGTTCTTTGCGCGGAAGCGGCTGGCCGTGGCAGGCCTGCTGGCTCTGATCGTGATCGGATTCTCGCCGCTGTCCAATCTGATGACGCTGCCGCTTGAGGGGCGTTTTCCGCGGCCGACGTTTGAGCAGGTGGCCGACAACATCAGTGGCATTATCATTCTGGGCGGGTTCGAGGAGGCGTCCACCACCGACGGTCGCAAAATACTCAGTCTGAACGAGGCGGCAGAACGGCTGACCGAGGGGCTGGTGTTGGCGCACAAACTGCCACAGGCGCGGGTGGTCTTTACGGGTGGTTCAGCCAGCATCATCAATGCGGTGCCATCGGCTGCGAGTGCGGTGCGTGATTTTCTCGCGGACTCCGGAATAGCTCCCAACCGGATTGTGCTGGAACGGGAGTCTCGCAATACCCGCGAGAACGCCACGATGACGTTTGATCTCGTCAAGCCGAAAGCCGGCGAGAAATGGCTACTGGTAACCTCGGCGTTTCATATGGCGCGCTCGATTGGCGTGTTCCGGGCGGCGGGCTTCGATGTGGTGGCCTGGCCTTTTGATTACCGGACTACGGGGCCACAAGACTCGATGCGCTTCATGGGCAGTGTTGACGATGGTATCAAACGGTTGGATATCGTCGCGAAGGAGTACATCGGTCTCTTTGTTTATCGCCTGCGTGGCTGGACTGATGCTTATTGGCCAGCGCCAAAGTGACGTCGGACAACCAGCAATTCTCAATGTGACCGCGAGTGCGGGACTGTGGGTGTGACGGGATGACTCATCGATCCGAATCGCGCGCTTCGATTCAACCGGGGGATGGTG
>JAYSVA010000073.1:0-10400 GCA_043718785.1 Hyphomicrobiaceae bacterium | reverse complement strand
CAGGGCGCGGGCTTTCTTCCAGGTTGCAGCAGCGACGTCCGTCAGCAAGGCTTCGTCGGCTGGGACAATGAATAGCTGATTGGGAAATTGCGGCGCGGCCGCCAGCAGCACATCCCAGTTTGTCCGGTTGGCCCCGATGTTCGGCAGCAATACGACGCGAACGCTGGTGCGGGCGGCGAAACCGATGCCCTTGGCCAGCGATTGCGGATTGGCCGGATCGACGCGGACCGGGATCAGCAGCTGGGACTCGCCAAGAACGCTAGCAAGCCGGGTGCCGGTACCGTTGCGTTCCGACGTTGCCGGGTTGATGACAACGGATCGGCCCTCAAACGGTCGCCGGTCGTTGTCGACAAAGTCCCAACCAACGATTTCCAACTCGGCATCGCGACGCAGGGCTGCAGCGAGTTCCGGCCTCGTGTAATCCAGCCCCGTGCCGACAATGGCGACGGATGGCTCGACGGCGGTTGGCTTCCCGGCTGGAATTTTGGGTTTCTCGGCAGCGAAGGCCGTAACGCTGCCAACAAGGCCGACGAACGCAGCGGCAACAACAAAACGTCTGCTCATTATTGCCTCTTGATGACTGTCGATGCGATGAAGTCTGCTAGTCCGGAAACATCATCCAAACCGAACACGGGCAGGGTTGTATCGGCGACAGAGTGATCCGCCGCGACGGCAATCACCCAGGTATCGTCTGCCGCCAGCGACCGCCTCTCGAGCTGCGCGCTGCGACGGGCCTCGATTTTAGGCAGGTTCGCGCGCTTGTAGCCTTCGACGATGATCAGATCGCAGGGGCTCAGGCGTGAAATAATCTCCGCCAGCGACGGCTCGGGCTGACCGGCAAGCTCGGTGATCAGGGCAACCCGCGTCGCCGACACCACCGCCACTTGCCCAGCGCCAGCGCGGCGGTGACGGGCACTATCGGTGGTGCCGTCGTCGATGGCGAAGGCGTGGTGCGCATGCTTGATCGTGGCGACCCGCAGGCCCCGCCGCGTGAATTCCTCCACAAGACGACAGGTCAGCGTCGTCTTGCCGGAGTTTTTCCATCCGGCGATGCCGATAATCGGCGAATGGCTGCTGATCGGCGCTTTAGTCACGGCAGCTTCCCCAAAATGCGCCGTGCCTCGTCCAGCTCTTCCGGGTGGTTGGCATTGAAGAACGGATCAACGCTGCCACCAGCCAAATCGCGAAACGGAAAATCGACGGGCACGGTGCCATGCCGGTCCGTCCAGGCCAGCACTTTGCGGACCCCGTCCCGCAGCGCCTGCTCAAGATCACTGGCATGGGCGATTGGCCACAGCCCAATCACCGGGTGAACTTCACCGCCAGATTGGGCGATAGCGATGGCGTTTGGCTGCGTCCTGACGGCGTCAGCCAATTTGGCCACCAGATTGTCCGGCAAAAATGGCGCGTCAGTCGAGACCGTCACAATCCAGCGCGCGCCAGGGGCGTTGGTTTTCGCCCACAGCATCCCGGCTAGCACGCCAGCTAACGGGCCAACGAAGCCGTCAATCGTGTCGGCGGCGACCGGCAGGCCTAGATGGGCAAACCGCGCGGGGTCGCCATTGGCATTGATCACCATGGGTCCGACTTGCAGCCGCAACCGCTCCATCACGTGGGCCAGCATCGGCCGCCCGCCGAGATCGCGCAGCGCCTTGTCGCCGCCACCCATACGGCGCGACAGTCCCCCGGAGAGGAGAACACCGACTATTTCGGATTTTCGTTGATGTTGATCGACTTGGCTCATGCCCATGACTTAGATCATGGCCGCGCCAGCTGCAAACCCTGCGATATGCAGAGCCGCTCAAAACTCGGTAAAAAATGGTGCGGTCAAGAGGACTCGAACCTCCACGGGTTGCCCCGCTACCACCTCAAGGTAGTGCGTCTACCAATTCCGCCATGACCGCTGATCGTCGCACTTGCATGCGACTGAGGTGGGCTGCATCTAACAGGCCAGTTTGCCGAACGCAAGCGCTGACACGCCGCGTTTTGCCAAGTTTTCCTGGCCCAAGCAAAACAGCCGATCCCGTTGCCAGGATCGGCTGCTGCGCAACTTGGACAGATGCCCAAGCTTACTTCATTGGCGCGTAGGCAGGCATTTCAGCGGCGCCCTGACCGAAGTGGTAGCGGATACCAATTTTTAGTTCATGCGCAACCAGGTCGTCGATGCGGACGCGTGGGTTATACGAGCGGGTGTTGTCGATCGAGTCCGACGTCACTTTGCCCATATCGAGGTAACGGTAGCCGAGATCGAGCACAGCGCGATCCGACAACTGGTAGCCAATACCGGCCATCAGCGACCAGGCGAGCGCCAAGTGATCCTGGCCGAGAATGCGGTTCGGCACGTTTGGATCGGTGAACGTGGTTTCGCTCAGGCGGTTGTAGGCCAGACCGACGCCAGCGCCGACGTACGGGGTGATGCCACCGAAGTTGCCGAGGTCCTTATAGGCGTTGAACATCATCGTGTAGGTCTTCAGCGACGTATGCAGCGGGTCCACAGGTGGTGGAACTGGTGGAACGCCCAGGGTGATGACGTTGATGGTGCCTGGCTCGCCAGTGATCTTGCGGTCACCATGGTAGCCGAGCATGAATTCAGCGCGGATGCCGCGTGAACCGGAACCGCAACCGAAGCCTGCTTCGCCGAGCCAGCCGTTGCCCATGCTGGTGTTGCTAACGTGATCGGTGATCTGCGTGTACGACACAAAAGCGCCGGCCGCATTCAAAACAGTGGTGCCCGTTGGCCATTTGATTTCTGGATCTTTCGACCACGAGTAGCCGGTGTCAGCGCGGAAGTAGCAGTTGCCTGCTGGGCCACGAACTGGAGCGGCGTAAACTGGATCGGAAACAGGTGCCGAACGATAGCCACCGTCCTTCATAGAGCCACCGCGTCCACCCAGATCGGCAGCCGAAACAGGGGTAGCGAACAGGGCGATAGCCGCCAGCGAAAGACCGGCTTTGATAGCGTTATTCATGTGTACTTTCCTCGTGATACAGGCACTCTGTCAACGAGGCCTGCTGACCTCAGGTTGCAGAGTGAGAATGCACCTCCAGGGTTAAATCCAGGTTAAGCTCCGTACGATTTTTGGACACGGATGAAATCGCGGATTAAACCTCCGGGCGATTTGGTGCTCACGTCGCCATATGTGGAGATGGGTGGCACGAAGCTTGCCGCTTGACTTACGGGCCGTTAGAGCTTGTCCATTAGGGCAGCCGTCGGCGACCATCGGAGAAATACCCGTGTTTACTGCATCAAACGTTGCCAACGCCGTTGGTCGCACACCATTGATCCGTTTGCGTCGCGCCTCCGAACTCACCGGCTGTGAAATCCTTGGCAAGGCCGAGTTCATGAACCCCGGCCAATCCGTCAAAGACCGCGCCGCGCTATCAATCATTGAGGATGCGGTGGCCAAAGGGCAGTTGCGCCCCGGCGGCACCATCGT
Source organism: Hyphomicrobiaceae bacterium (assembly GCA_043718785.1). Classification (GTDB taxonomy): domain Bacteria; phylum Pseudomonadota; class Alphaproteobacteria; order Rhizobiales; family Hyphomicrobiaceae; genus JAYSVA01. Next base: position 6,963 of record JAYSVA010000073.1, on the reverse strand, counting down.
TGAGGGCACCGCTGGCAATACGGGCATTGGCCTGACCGTGATCGGCCTGTCGCTCGGCTATAAGTGCGTGATCGTCATTCCTGATACACAAGCGCAGGAAAAGAAGGACGCACTGCGGCTGCTCGGTGCGACGCTGGTGGAAGTGCCGGCGGTGCCGTATAAGAATCCGAATAACTACATCAAATATGCTGGTCGTTTGGCTGAGCAGCTGAACAAGACCGAGCCGCACGGCGCGATGTTCGCCAACCAGTTCGACAACGTCGCCAACCGCGACGCGCACATCCGCACCACCGCCCCTGAAATCTATGAGCAAACCCAGGGCCGCGTCGACGGTTTCGCTTGTGCGGTCGGTTCCGGCGGCACGCTTGCTGGTGTTTCAATCGGCCTGAAGGCGCGCAATAAGGCGATCCAGATCGGCTTAGCCGACCCGCCCGGCGCGGCGCTGTACAGCTATTACAAGACCGGCGTGCTGGCCTCCGAGGGCTCGTCGATCACGGAGGGCATCGGCCAGGGCCGCATCACGGCTAACCTCGAAGGCGCGATCATTGATCACGCCTATCAGGTCGCCGACGCCGAGGCCGTCGAAATCGTATTCCAACTGATGGCTGAGGAAGGGCTGTGCCTTGGCGCCTCGTCCGGCGTCAACGTGGCTGGCGCGATGCGACTAGCTCGCGACATGGGGCCCGGCAAAACGATTGTCACGATCCTGTGCGATTATGGCTCGCGCTATCAGTCGAAGCTCTATAACCCTGAGTTCCTGCGGTCGAAGGGTCTGCCTGTGCCGCCGTGGCTGGCATCGCCCCGCCAGAACCTGCCTAGCGCCTTCACAGCTGCCTAGTTCACGGCGGCGGAAATCACATCATGATCACCTGTTATCTGCGCTACGTCATCGATCCCGCTAAGCTCAAGGAATTCGAGACGTACTCCCGCGTCTGGATCGGGCTGGTCAATCGGTTTGAAGGGGTCCACCATGGCTACTTGATGCCAAGCGAAGGCGCGAGCAACATCGCCGTCGCCGCCTTCACATTTCCGTCCCTCGCCGCCTACGAAATCTATCGCCTGGAAAGTGCGGACGATCCAGACTGCCAAGCCGCGTTCAAGTATGCTGAAACAACCAAATGCATCGTCAGCTATGAGCGCAGCTTTTTCCGCCCTGTCACCGATGAACTACCGCCATCGGCGCTGGAAGCCAAATTTGCCAAAGGTTCAAAATGACCGCCCCGATTGGAACCGAACGCCTCTACCGTGACGATGCCTACTTGCAGACGGCAGAGGCCAAAGTGCTAGCCGTCAATGAGCGCGGCGGCATCGTGCTGGACCGCACCGTGTTCTACGCCGCCGCAGGTGGCCAGCCCGGCGACCTCGGCAGCATCGACATCGACGGCCTCGGCAGCATCGCCATCGCCACGGCCGTCTACGATGCCGACAAGTCCACCATCGTGCACGTACCCGCCGCACCGTTAGCCGCCCTGCCACAAGTCGGCGCAACGGCCCGCGTCAGCCTCGACTGGGACAACCGCCACAAGCTGATGCGGATGCATACGGGCCTGCATCTGCTGTGCAGCCTCGTCAAATTCCCCGTCACCGGCGGCCAGATCGGCACTGACGAAGGACGGTTGGATTTCGACATCGCGGAAGCCGCAGCCGTCGATAAGGACAAGCTGACTGACCAGCTGAACGCCCTCATCGGTGGCATGGATGGCAAAGGGCACGCCGTCACCGAACAGTGGATCACCGACGCGGAACTGGAGGCCAATCCGGGCCTCGTCCGCACTATGGCCGTGAAGCCACCGATGGGCTCCGGCCGGGTGCGCCTCGTGCTGATCGGTGCTGACGGCGCGATTGACCGCCAGCCGTGCGGCGGCACACACGTGCAGAACACCTCCGAAATTGGCCGCATGACTGTCACGAAAATCGAGAAAAAGGGCAAACTCAACCGGCGCATCCGCGTCGCGTTTGCCTAAACCACGTAACGGATCTGAGGGAGCGCGCTATGCCTGATACCAACAAGCCCGTGCTGGTCGACACTGCTTGGCTCGCGAGCCACCTCGACGCCCCCGATCTGGTGATCCTGGATGGGTCGTTGCATCTGCCCACCGCCAAGCGCGATCCGAAGGCGGAATATGCAGCGGCGCACATCCCCGGCGCCCTGTTCTTCGACATCGACGATATCTCGGATGAAACGTCATCGCTGCCGCACATGCTGCCGTCGACCGTGAAATTCGCCAGCCGGATGAAGAAAATGGGCATCGGCGACGGTGCGCGCATCGTTGTTTATGACAGCGAGGGCCTGTGGTCGGCCGCACGCGTCTGGTGGATGTTCCGCGTTATGGGCCACCGCGATGTTTCGGTCCTCAACGGTGGCCTGAAGAAATGGCGCGCCGAGGGCCGCCCGCTGACCGACGAACCTCCGCGCGCCCGGACATCGCGGCACTTCACACCGCGCCTTATCAACGAACTGGTGCGCGATAAAGACGACATGCTGGCCCTGCTCAACACCAAGTCAGCCCAAATCGTTGATGCCCGCGCCGCCGCCCGGTTCGAAGGCACCGCGCCCGAGCCACGCGCAGGCCTGCGCTCCGGCCACATCCCCGGCTCCCGCAGCGTGCCGATCAGCAGCCTGTTGAACGCCGACGGCACCGTCAAATCCGATGCCGAGCTGACCGCCCTGTTCGCCGCCGCCGGCGTCGATCCGCGCGCGCCGATCGTTGCCACTTGCGGCTCCGGCGTCACCGCCTGCGCCGTCGCCCTGGCACTGGCCCAAATCGGCCACCCCAACACCGCCATCTACGACGGCTCCTGGACCGAGTGGGGCGACGCGAATGCAGGAACGCCAGTGGTGACGGGGGTTGCTTAGAATCTCTTGTGTTTGTCTGTAAAATACGTATATTACAGACAAGGAGCAATCTTATGTCCCAAATGACCAAAGTCAGCGCAGCAGAATTTCAACGTGCTTTCGGCACGCTGAGCGACAAAGCAGCGAAACAACCGGTGGCGATTACTAAACACGGTCGCGACCATCTCGTGCTGCTGTCGGCCGAGGAATATGCGCGGCTGAAGCGCCGAGACCGCCGGGTGTTTCTGACTTCGGAGCTGTCTGAAGAGCAAATCGCTGCCATTGAGCAGAGCCGCATGGACCCGCGCCATGATCATTTGGACGCGGAACTTGATGGGTGGCAGCCTTGAACTTTCCCGCGCCTGAGGCCGGACTTGTGATCAGATATTCGTATCTTTGGAAGTCAGAGTTTGAGGCTGGACGAGAGGAAGGCGTAAAGGACCGGCCCTGTGCGATCATCACGAGCGTGCGGCCCGGTCCCGATGCTAGCTACACAATTGTCATGGTCGCGCCGATCACGCATTCGGCGCCGACGCAGGCGGATGCTGCAATTGAGATCCCGTCGCCCATCAAAAGACGGCTGGGATTAGATGATGAGCGCTCATGGATCGTCGCCAACGAGATCAATGAATTCAAGTGGCCTGGGCCGGGTCTCCGACCGCAACCAGGTGGTGACTTGAGATCAGTGGCCTACGGGTTTTTGCCGCCCGGCATGTTCCGGATTTTGCAGCAAAAGATCCTTTTGTCTATCAAGGCTGGAAAAACCACCCGCGTCCCCCGCACCGAGTAGCTCTCCACCCACTGGACACTCTCCCCCGCCTGGGCTTTAACTCCGGCCAACACACGTAGGCGGAGACAAGGCAATGGCGGACGAACCAGTGGTGGCCCAGAAGGGTCCGTATCAAGTGGAACTGAAAGAGGGCCAGGCCTATTTCTGGTGCACGTGCGGACGCTCGGCCAAGCAGCCGTTCTGCGATGGCAACCACAAAGGCACCTCGTTCACGCCGCTGCGGTTCGTTGCTGAGGTTGGCGGCACAAATAATCTCTGCGGCTGTAAGAATGCCGACGATAAGCCATTTTGTGATGGCACACACAACATGCTGTAATACCAGCGAGCGGATCGGTCGACGCTGACTGGAGCACGCCCTCTCCACTGGTTCCCCGGATAAGCCTGTCGGCTGAAGCCGACGGGCATTCCGGGAAACCAGAGACGAGTTGGGGAGGCGAGAGAACCGACCGCTCGTTGAAACATTAGAATTTGCGAAACCCAAGAAGGAGGCCCGCTATGCGCGCTTCAATTATGCAGGCCGTGAAAGATGCGATGAAGTCTGGCGAAAAAGCCCGGCTGCTGACGCTGCGCACTGTCCAGGCCAAGATCAAGGACGCCGATATCGCGGCGCGCCCCTCGCGTGAGGCGATTTCCGAGCCGGAGCTGATCGATCTGCTGGCCAAACTGGTGAAACAGCGGCGCGAGTCCATCGCCCTCTACACCCAAGGTGGGCGGGCTGATCTGGTGGCCCAGGAAACGGCGGAAATTGCCATTCTCGAAGAGTTCCTACCGAAGCAGATGGATGATGCTGGCATCAAGGCCGCCATCGCTGGCGTGATCAAAGAAACCGGTGCGGCCAGCGTCAAAGAGATGGGCAAAGTCATGGCCGTGATGAAGGAAAAGTATGCCGGTCAGATGGACTTCGCCAAGGCCAGCGCCCTGGTGAAAGACCTGCTGAAGTAAGCATACTCACCCAAAAGTGGTCTGGGGCTGTCATCTTACCGTTACACCAGCAGCCGTAGTCCAACTTATGGTAGGGTCGTGCATGGATGCCATCGTCGAACATAGTCGCAAGCTGATCGAGAAGGGCTCAAAATCCTTCGCCGGAGCCGCACGCCTGTTCGACGAAGACACCCGCGCCAGCGCCTACATGCTTTATGCGTGGTGCCGCCATTGCGACGATGAGATCGACGGCCAAGAACTCGGCTTTCCGCTGGCCAATGCGCCCGTCACCTCACCCGAGGAACGGTTGGATGGTCTAACCCAGCGCACCCTAGCCGCAATCAACGGCAAACCGCTTCCCGGCGACGACCAGCCGGTGTTTGAGGCGCTGTCTCGCGTTGTGGCCAAGCACAAGATCCCGGAACGCCATCCGCTGGAACTGATTGAAGGCTTCCGCATGGACGTTGAGGAACGGCAGTACGAAACCCTCGACGATACGTTGAGCTATTGCTACCACGTCGCCGGTGTGGTCGGCGTGATGATGACCATGATCATGGGCGTGCGCGAGCGCGAAACCCTCAACCGCGCCTCCGATCTCGGCATCGCCTTCCAGCTGACCAACATCGCCCGGGACGTCATTCCGGATGCGGTGGCAGGCAGAGTCTACCTGCCCGCGCAGTGGTTGGCCGAAGCGGGCGTGCCCGTCGGCGAGGTCGCCAATCCAGAGCACCGCCAGGCCGTTTTTAGCGTGGTAGAACGGCTGCTTGACGAAGCTGACCGGTATTACCGCTCAGCCCGCTACGGCCTGCCACAGCTGCCCCTGCGGGCCGCGTGGGCCATCGCCGCCGCCCGCCGCATCTACCGCAAGATCGGCTTCGTCGTCCGCAGTCGCGGCTCCCACGCCTGGGATACCCGCGCCAGCGTCAGCAAACGCGGCAAGATGGCCCAAGCGGCGCTCGGCGGGCTGTCGATAGGCCGTGCCCGTGCCTCGAAGGCCGTGAAAACCGCACCAACCCGCGATGGCCTGTGGACCATGCCTGGATTAGGCCAAGCTTAGCAGATGCCCCGGTAGACATCCGCCAGCGCAATTTCGACCGAAAGCTGGGCGACGCGGATCACGCCCGCCTGCCCCTTGATCTCAACCGGTTCAGCCGGAAACGCGTCATCAGCCCCACGTAGCCAAACCAAGCATGCCGGTTCGTCCTGGCTGGCAACGATGTAGGCCTGGAGGGTGGGTATGCTGAGGTATTCCAACGGCTTGATATCGAGATCGCGCTCTTCGGACGATGGCGATAGGACTTCGACAGCGATCACGGGCTGTTGCGTGAATAGGCTGTGCGGATCAGCTCCCGCAACTTCGACCGTCACGTCCGGATAACGTACGGTCTCCTCCGTCTCGACGCCACGATCAGAGCCGCTGGCGATCCAGCGGGCCGTATTAAGATTTGTCTTAAAAATCTGTAAAAAATTTGCTGCGATCTGGGAATGAACGAACGTGCCGCCCGACTGCATGACAATGCGCCCCCGCACAAACTCGCACCGCCCTTCATGGCGCTCCGCGACCTTGAAGAATGTGGCTTTATCGACCTTGATGAATGCGCTGGCGTTCATGACTGAACCTCTCGTGCGAGGCAGTATAGCTCAGAAATTTGTGACTTGCGTCGTCAATTCGCCTTCGGCGGCACCACTCCGGCCTTTTCATCACCCGGCAGGATGTACTTCGCGGCTTCCCAGGGGGATTCGAAGTCGAAGGCGCGGAAGTCTTGGTTGAGCTTCACCGGCTCGTAGACGACGCGCTTGGCTTCGTCGTCATAGCGGACTTCGACGTGGCCGGTGAGCGGGAAATCCTTGCGCAGCGGGTGGCCCTGGAAGCCGTAATCCGTGAGGATGCGGCGCAGATCGGGGTGACCGGAGAACAGAATGCCGAACATGTCGTAGGCTTCACGCTCGAACCAGTTGGCCGCTGGGAACACCGGAATGACGCTCGCCACCGGATCCGCGTCGTTGGTCTCGAGTTTCACCCGGATGCGCTGGTTCAGCCGCGGCGATAACAGGTGGTAGACCACATCAAACCGGTTCGCCCGCGCCGGATAATCCACGCCCGCAATGTCGATCAGGATTTCAAACTGGCAGGCCTGATCATCGCGTAGCTTAGTCAGCACCGCCGTGATGCGCTCACGCGCGACGTTGATCGTCAGCTCGCCAAACGCGGTGGAGGACGACAGCACATCGGTGCCGAGGGCGGCGATGATGGCCGGGGTATTGGCGAGGGGCATCGTGATGGTCATGGGCAGCTTTCGGCGTGTCGAATTATAAGTGTCGTTAGCCCGCCTGATTACCAGGATCAAGCGGTCAGCGAACAGCTTCGATCAGCTCGATATCTTTCTTGAGTAGATCATTGACGATGCGGTTGAGC
>JAYSVA010000072.1:0-4466 GCA_043718785.1 Hyphomicrobiaceae bacterium | reverse complement strand
TCCGGCCAAGCCGCCGCCCGCGCATCATTGGCCGCCTACCCCGCCGCCACGGCCGCATCGTCGGCCCGGCTAAACGCCGCCGCGACAACCGCATCGTCGGGCCTGCCCGCCGCCAGCTCACCGCCCTGCCGGTGATCCCCCGCCGCGAGCTGATCGAACGCCCGCGACGGCCGGACCGGATTGTCTATCGCTGAGCTAGCGAAACCGCAGATTGGCGCGCGACAGCTGGCCCACAGTGGTGCAGCCCATCAGCTTCATGTCGCGTTCGATCTCGCTTTGCAGCAGGCCGAGCGCGCGCTCGACGCCGAGCTGGCCAGCCGCCGCTAGCGGATAAAGATAGAACCGGCCGAGCCCGACCGCCTTGGCCCCCAGCGACAGCGCCTTCAGCACGTGCGTGCCGCGCTGCACGCCGCCATCCATGATCACATCGATTTTGTCGCCGACGGCATCGACGATCTCTGCCAGCTGATCGAATGCCGCGCGTGAACCATCGAGCTGGCGCCCGCCATGGTTCGAAAGGATGATGCCGGTGCAGCCGATGCCGACGGCCCGCTTGGCGTCCTCCACCGACATGATGCCCTTGAGGCAGAACTGGCCATCCCACTGCTTGACCATGTCGGCGACGTCATCCCAGGTCATCGACGGGTCGAGCATTTCGGTAAAGTAGCGGGCAATCGACATGGCACCGCCACTCATGTCGACGTGCTCATCAAGCTGCGGCAGCTTGAACGGCTCGTGCGTGACGTAGTTGATGCCCCATCGCGGCTTGATCGCGAATTGCGCCATGCCACTGAGTGTCAGCTTGAACGGAATCGAGAAGCCGGTGCGCTTATCGCGCTCGCGGTTACCGCCGGTGATGCTGTCCACCGTCAGCATCATGACTTCAACGCCGGCCTGTTTGGCACGACCCATCATCGCTTTGTTCAGTCCACGGTCCTTGTGGAAATAGAACTGATAAACTTGCGGAGTTTTATGAGCTTTGCGCAGCTCTTCCAAGCTGACCGTACCGAGCGACGACACGCCAAACATCGTGCCGTACTTCGCCGCTGCGGCCGCCACCGCCCGTTCGCCGTCGTGGTGGAACAGCCGCTGCAGCGCCGTCGGCGAGCAATAGAACGGCGTCGCCAGCTTCTGCCCCATGATCGTCACAGACATATCGACGTCCTTGACGCCACGCAGCACGTTCGGCACCAGATCACAGCGCTCAAAACTCTCCGTATTCCGCCGATAGGTGGTCTCGTCGTCGGCGGCCCCGTCGATATAGTTGAAAATCGGACTGGGGAGGCGGCGGCGCGCCAGCGTGCGGAAATCGTGGAAGTTGTGGCAATCGGTGAGGCGCATGGCGGAAGTCCGGGGAGTTGAGCCCGTAGGGCGCAATAGCCCAATTGCGTATTGCGCCGGAGGCTGGCTGTGGTCTTGCAGAAAAGTCTCTGGGTGAATGCGGCGCAATACGCAAGGGGGCTATTGCGCCCTACGATTTACCCGACAACGCTCGTGCCAAGTCATCCAGGCTGGCGAGGCTGTGGCACTTGCGCAGCTCACTGACGTGCGGGGCGAGGGCGCGGGCACCGGCAGCGATGGGTTCGTACTGGTCGTAGCGGAGCAGCGGGTTGAGCCAGATCAGGCGGCGGCAGTTGGCGCGCAGGCGGCGGGCGGCGAGTTCCAGGCCCTCGGCCCCGTCACGGTCGAGGCCGTCGGTGAACAGCAGCACCAGCGCGTTCTGGCCGAGCACGCGGCGGGCCCAGTGCTTGTTGAAGTCGTCGAGGGCTGAACCAATCCGCGTGCCGCCGGACCAGTCGTTGACGTCGGTGGATATTTTTGCCAGCGCCACATCCGGATCGCGGTTCTTCAACGCCCGCGTGACGTGGCTGAGCTTGGTGCCGAACAGGAACGAGTGCACGCGATCCCGGTCGTTGGTCAGCGCGTGCAGGAAGTGCAGGAAAATCCGCGCGTAGGTGTCCATGCTGCCGGAGATGTCGACCAGCACGACAATCGGCGGACGGCGCGTCACCCGTTGCCGATAGCGCGGCAGCATATAGTCCGGGCCCTTCGATGCGGTCTCACGCAGAATGCGGCGCAGATCGAGGCGACTGCCCCGAGCGGACGGCGCGAACCGCCGTGTTTTGATCTCCTCAAACGGCAGCACCAGCCGCCCCATCGCCCGCTTAGCTTGGGCCAATTCGGCAGCGCTCATCTGCTCGAAGTCTTTGGTGCGCGAGACATCAGAGGCGCTAAAACTGCCGGAGGCATCAATCTCCAGCTGATCCTCCTCTTGCGCGGTCGGGCGGTCCTGGTGCTTGAACAGGCTCTCTGACACCCGCCGCAACAGCGCCTTGTCGTCCTTCTCGGCATTCGCCCGCATGGTTGGCAACATCATCGACAGCATCTGGTCGATGAACCCGGGGTCCTTCCAGAACATGACAAATGCCTGATTGAAGATCTCCCGCTCGGTGCGGCGATTGACGAATACGGCGTGCAGCGCCCAGTATAGGGTCATCTGATCACGGATGCCGGTGGCGATCACCGCCTCCGTCGCCCGCAGAATTTTATCCGGCCCGACCCTCAGCCCCGCCGCCCGGAGCAGGCGGGCAAACATCAGGATGTTCTCGGCAATCCGCCCACCATCCACCTCCGCCACAATCAGGTTGGCGTCGAGCTTGACGTGGGTGGGGGATGTGGGGGTCATGAAACAAGCCTTTGCGGCGACCGGTTATCCGATGCACTCAATCCGGTCGAGGTAGACTTGGACAAGCCGATGCTGATCACTCAACTGGCAAATCTCGCTCCATTGCCCGGACACAACGACATGAAATTCACGCATGCGCAAATTGCCTAGTCGCAAATGGATGACACGAGGCCCCGAGCTACTCAACAACACGCGGTCCGAAAAATCAGCGTCTTTCGTCACGATGGTCAGCGATTCCACGGTGGCATGCTGCCAAATCTGCGTGTCCTTCCAAGCGGCATCAATATCGCGAACGAACATAAAATCGGCGCTCGACCAAGCCAAGAAGTAGCGCGGCAGATTAGCGTCGATCAGGTACTTGGCCATCAGCTAGCTTTCATCAGCGTGTACCGATGGCTCATCAAGCGTGTGGCGAACGCCAAGCACGCTGGGATATCCTCGGCTTCCAACATCGGATACTGTTGCAGGATCTCCTCGGGCGTGTCACCGGCACTGAGAAAACCGAGCACGGTTTCGACGGTGATGCGCAGCCCCCGAATGACTGGCCGACCGTTGCAGATGTCCGGGTCGATGGTGATACGTCCGTCGTGGTGACTGGTATTGGTCAGCGTCATGGGGCCATCGTCCTATGCGAGTTGTGCCGCTTAACATACCGAAATAGCGACGATATTCAATCGCCCCCCATCACCGCCCCTCCGCTTCGAACTGTTGGCGGCGGGCTTCGGATTTGACTTGCTCGAGCACGCGGGCGGCTTCGCTGCCTTGGATGCGGGTGATGTCGTCCTGGTACTTCAGGATGGTGCCGAGAGTGCTGTCGACGGCGGCGGAATCGAGCGCGACGCAGTTCAATGCGGTCAGGGCCTGGGCCCAGTTCAAGGTCTCGGCGATACCGGGGTTTTTGTACAGGTCCAGCCCGCGCAGGGCGTTGATAAACGCGACGATCTGGCGGGTCAGCTCGGCCGGAGCTTCGGGAGCTTTCAGGGCTAGAATTTGGCGTTCGCGGCTGGCGCTAGGGAAATCCACCCAGTGGTAGAAACAGCGGCGGCGCACGGCATCGTGGACTTCGCGGGTGCGGTTCGAGGTCAGGATGGTGATTGGCGGCTCGGTGGCTTTGATGGTGCCGAGTTCGGGAATGGTGACCTGATAGTCGGCCAGCAGTTCCAGCAGGAACGCTTCGAACGGCTCGTCGGCACGGTCGAGTTCGTCGATCAGCAATACGGGTGCGCGGCCATCCTTGCTCAGCTCCAGCGCTTGCAGAAGCGGGCGTTTCAACAGGTAGGATTCGGAGTAAAGATCGCGCTCGATCTGCTGGGTTGTAGCACCCCTACCAGCTGCCCCTCCAACAGCTTCTGCGGCGCGGATGTGCAGCAGCTGGCGGCTATAGTTCCACTCGTACACGGCGGACGAGATATCGAGGCCTTCGTAGCACTGCAACCGCACCAGCGGGCGGTCGAGCGTGGCCGCTAGCACCTTGGCGATCTCGGTCTTGCCGACGCCCGCCTCGCCCTCCAGAAACAGCGGGCGCTGCAGCTTCAAGGCCAAGAACACGGCAGTCGAGAGGGCGTGGTCCGCCAGATAGCCGCCCCCCGCCAGCAAGGCGGTGGTGGCCGGAACATCAACGGGAATGGCATGCGCGGTGGGCGAGGCAGATTTTGTCATACTCGACAATCTGCCATCCCTTGCCGCATCAGCCAACCTCAAATTCTTACCGCTTAAACTGACGGACCTATGCAATGTTTTTTGCCAACCGCAAAAAACCATCCTCCCGATTTCCCGGAAT
>JAYSVA010000071.1:0-10408 GCA_043718785.1 Hyphomicrobiaceae bacterium | reverse complement strand
AAAACTCGAGGGCGACGGGGGCCAAGTCCGACCGGTAATGAAGTGGGGAGCGGCACTTGGCCACGACAGGGCGTTTACACCTGCCGCTCATCAGCGAACTTCTCCGCCGATGATCCCGTCACGATTGCGCGATTGAGGACCGCTAGTGGACTGGCCTTCCTTACCAGTCCGGTGAGCACTGCAAGTCGCCCTACCGCAGAACCTCCCCCGGATAACTTATGTCCGAGGTCGCATCAATCGTACCTGTCCGTACAACCGCCAGTGCACGTCTGCACCCCTCGATCGAACAAGTGCCTACACTATGCGGTCGGTCAAAGGGGGCGGGGATAACTTTTTGCAGCGTAGGGTTAATGTGTGAAATGGCCAACATTGATGATGATCTACCCGCTAAAATTTGCCCTTCCCACAACGGTTTGCTACGACCCAGGCAACGCTCCCCCTCCGCCTGAAAGGCCTCAGCCCATGATCCCGCGCTATTCACGACCTGAGATGGTGACGATTTGGGAGCCGGCGACGCGGTTTCGCATTTGGTTTGAGATTGAGGCGCACGCGGCGGTGGCGATGGCAGATATCGGCATGATCCCGAAATCGGCGGCCAAGAACATCATGGAGAAGGGATCAGCCGCTGTTTTCGATGTGGCCAAGATCGATGCCATTGAGGCTGTGACAAAACACGACGTCATCGCATTTCTCACGCATTTGGGTGAGTTCATCGGCGAGGACTCGCGGTTTGTGCATCAGGGTATGACCTCATCGGACGTGCTGGACACCTGCTTCAACATCCAGCTGGTGCGCGCGTCGGATATTCTGATTGCGGGCGTTGACCGGCTGCTGGCGGCGCTGAAAAAGCGCGCGCACGAGTACAAGATGACGCCGACCATCGGCCGCAGTCACGGCATCCATGCTGAGCCGGTGACGTTCGGGCTGAAGCTCGCCCAGGCCTATGCCGAGTTCCAGCGCTCACGCGAACGGCTGGTGCATGCCCGCGCTGAAGTGGCGACCTGCGCGATTTCGGGTGCGGTTGGCACGTTCGCCAACATCGATCCGCGCGTTGAGGCGCACGTCGCCAAGGCGCTTGGTTTGAAGGTCGAGCCCGTTTCCACCCAGGTGATCCCGCGTGATCGTCACGCCATGTACTTCGCGACGCTCGCCGTGGTCGCCTCCAGCATCGAGCGGCTGGCGATTGAAATCCGCCATCTGCAACGCTCGGAAGTGTACGAAGCCGAGGAGTATTTCTCGCCGGGCCAAAAGGGCTCGTCGGCGATGCCGCACAAGCGCAATCCGGTGCTGACCGAGAACCTGACCGGCCTCGCCCGCATGGTCCGCAGCTATGCCATGCCCGCCATGGAGAACGTGGCACTATGGCACGAGCGCGATATCTCGCACTCCTCGGTCGAGCGGATGATCGGGCCGGATGCCACCGTGACGCTGGATTTCGCGTTGCACCGGATGGCGGGCGTGATCGAGAAGCTGGTGGTTTATCCGGAGAATATGCAGAAGAACCTCGACCGGCTCGGCGGCCTCGTACATTCGCAACGGGTGATGCTAGCGCTGACGCAAAAAGGCGTGTCGCGTGAGGAGGCTTATGCAATGGTGCAACGCAACGCCATGCCGGTGTGGGAAGGCAAGGGCGATTTCCTCACCCTCCTGAAAGCCGACAAACAGGTCACCGCCAAGCTCGACAACACCGAGCTCACAGGCCTGTTCGATCTCGCGCATCACACCAAGCATGTCGACACGATCTTCAAGCGGGTGTTCGGGGCCTGATCCCCGAAAGCCAAGCCGACGACTCAATCAGTTTCCCGCCTCCCCGGAATCAGATCAGCGCGCGCGCTGTTCTGATGTCCGGGGTCTTTCCCAGCTGCCGTGAGGCAAAATCTCGCAGTACATTCAGACGTAAAGATCCCGGACATCCGGATCGAGCTGCGCTCGAACCGGATTCCGGGAAAGCGGGAGGATGGGTTTTTGCTAGGGGCAAAGGTCAGCGCGCAAATTCGCCGATATCAAACCCACTTGCTGCAGCGCACAGTGACACCATTGCCTCTGACGCGTGTCGGCGTATGATCTGCGCCAGTTGCTAGACGGGTGGCCTGCCTCAACGCAAAAAAGCGGAGGTTACGCCATGATATCGTTAGAGGATTGCCTCGCACTGTGCGGCTTGAGCGAAGCCGAAGTGTTGGCCGTGGCCGAGCATGAGCATGTGCCGGAGATGCTGGCGGCGTCCCTCGGCTGTCATTTGTTGGCGCAACCCGGCGGTGAACGTCGGATTGGCGCGATGATTGCCGATGATGTGAAGGGTGCTTTGGAACGGGGCGACCGCACCCACGCCGACGAGCTGCTGGCAACGCTGCGGAGTTTCGTCGCCAACCATCCGGAAGCGCTGGCCTCGATCCGTGCCAAGGCTTGCCTTGCAAGCAGCAGCGCTGCAGCACGTTAGTGCGCCGAGCCGCGCACCAGGACGAGGCCGCGGGCGACAACCCAGCCGATCAGCAGGCCGATGAGGCCTGCGCCTGCGGCATCGACAAGCCACGTCAATATGCCCTGGAGCGGCCCGAACACGCTGCCAACCGCTTTCGCCGCGCCATGAATCGCGTGCGGCAAGGCTGTTTGCCCATACTCCTCAAGCCCATGCACAATGATGCCGCCGCCGACCCACAACATCGCCAGCATACCAACGATGCTGAGACCGCCGAGGAACTTGGGCATCGCGCGCACGAGCCCCATCCCGGCGCGACGCAAGAACGGCGACGATGAGCGCTGCGCTACTGCCAGACCGGCATCGTCGGCCTTCACGATCAGCGCCACGGCACCGTAGACGCCGACGGTCACCAGGATGCCGACGATAGCAAGAACGATTGCCGTTTTGACGAAACTCTGGCTCGGGAAGGAGGCAAGGCTGATTGCCATGATCTCGGCTGACAGAATGAAATCGGTGCGGATCGCGCTCGCCACTTGCCGGTCTTCCTGCGAGCCGGTGCCTGCAACTGCCGCAGGCTGGGCGACCGCCGCCGCGACGGGCGCTGGCGGGTGCAGCATCTCGTGCGCCTTCTCGTACCCCTCGAAGCACAGGAACGCGCCGCCGAACATCAACAGCGGCGTGATCGCCCACGGTGCCAGCCACGTTAGCAGCAAGGCGGCGGGCAGCAGGAACAGCAGCTTGTTTTTCAGCGATCCCCAGGCGATCTTGGCGATGATCGGCAGCTCACGGTCAGCGGCGAAGCCAACGACGTAGCGCGGCGTCACGGCTGCATCGTCAATGACGATACCGGCGGCCTTCGAACCAGCCTTCAGCGCCTGCGCCGACACGTCATCCAACGAGGCGGCTGCCACCTTGGCGATAGCGGCGATGTCGTCAAGGAGTGCAAATAATCCGCTGGCCATGCCGTTCCCGCTGAAGAAATTTGCACAATCCTTGGCCCGCGAACCTGCCTTGCGGAGAGGGTCGCGGGCCTCAGCGCTTACTTCCTGAACGCGGCCACCACGGCCTCGCCTTCAGCCCCAGCTTTCTTCAACCAGGAAGCGGTCAGGTCTTCACCGAACTTCTTCAGGCCAGCAGACAGTTCAGCCGATGGTGGCTGCACTTTCATGCCTTTAGCCTTCAGTTCGGTAACGTACCAAGTGGCCTTTTCTTCGGCCGTCTTCCAGCCGCGCGCTTCAGCTTCCTTGCCAGCTTTCAACAGCGCTTCCTGCTGATCTTTCGGCAGGGCATCGAACGCGGCTTTGTTGACGAACGTCACGTTCTTCGGGATCCAGGCCTGGGTGTCGTACCAGTGGGTCAGGCTTTCCCAGGTCTTGGTGTCGTAGCCGGTCGAACCCGACGAGATGTACGAGTTGACGACGCCGGTTGCCAGCGCTTGCGGCAGTTCGGCGGCCTGCACGGTGACCGGCTGCGCGCCAGCCAGCTCAGCGATGCGAGCGGTGCCCGCATTGTAGGCACGGAACTTGAGGCCCTTCATGTCCTCAACCTTGTTGATGTCCTGCTTGGCGTAGATGCCTTGTGGACCCCATGGCACGGTGAACAGCAGCATCAGGCCCTGCGCTGCCAGCTTCTTCTCGATCTGCGCGCGCGAGGCGGTGTCGAGCTTCTTGGCATCGGCGAAGCTGGTGGCGAGAAACGGCACCACGTCAACGCCGAACATCGCATCTTCGTTTTCGTGCAGCGAGATCAGCACTTCGCCGATCTGCGCCTGGCCAGTGGCAACGGCGCGCTTGATTTCCGGGGCTTTGAACAGCGAGGCGTTGCCGTGCACGGTAATTTCGAGCTTGCCGCCAGTAGCCGCTGCCACATCCTTGCTGAACAGCACAAGATTTTCGGTGTGATAATTGCCGAGTGCATAGGCCGCTGGCAGGTTCCACTTGGTGGTCTGGGCGACGGCACCGTTGGCGAAGCTAAACGATACGGCAGCCAAAGCCAAAGTGCTTACAAAGGTACGACGAAGCATCGAGACGTTTCCTCTCATGTGTTGCAACGCTTGGAGGTAACCCCACGCTGGTTGCTGGCGTGGTGGAATAGTTTTGCGCACTGCCTTTAGCGCACGCGCCCACCATCTTAGCCGCAACGCTTGGCGTTCCGCCAGATCAATTGCGGCGATCCACAACCCTATCGCTGACGCGGCTTGCCGGGCTCACCCCACATGGTCGTGTACAGGGCTTTGATGTTCGGCGGGAAAAGCGTCCAGGCGGCCCGCTTCTCCTTGTCGCTAAACTGGTACATCAGGGGTCCGACGTAGCTGACATTCATGACTGTTTTCGCGCTGGCGCTAGCCTCGCCGATCATCAGCTCCATGAAAGCGAGATGCGCCTGAGCTTCTGTAGGCTTGTCTCGCAAGTGACGGTTTGTCACTGCAGCAAACGCTTCAAGCCAAAGAACACACCAATCTGCGTCGTACCCGCGCTCTTCCATTATGGCAGCGGCTTCCTCAGCTGCCGCAGGAAAGCTCTTCGTTATAGCGGCGACGAGCTGCTGAGCCTCTTTTTCGTCCGTCATGCACTCCTCCATCTGTCCTCAGCTAGCGGACGGCATAGCAGCAATGTCCGACCTGATAAACTTTCGTTTTGCGGTTGGCGACATCCGCCGTTAGGTTCCGGGCAATCTGCTCAGATCCCGCCGAAGGACCGCTCCCATGTCGCAAGCTGCTCACGCCCCGAATGCCCGTCATGGTGGCAAAATTCTCGCTGATCAGTTGGCGATCCAGGGCGTCACGACGGTCTACACGGTGCCGGGAGAGAGCTTTCTGGCGGCGCTGGATGGGCTGTACGACCACCCCGAGATCAAGACCGTGATCTGCCGCCAGGAGGGCGGTGCGTCGATGATGGCGGAGGCGGCGGGCAAGATGACCGGCAAGCCCGGCATCCTGTTCGTAACGCGCGGACCCGGGGCGGCCAACGCCATGTCCGGCCTGCACGTGGCGCAGCAGGACTCGACGCCGATGATCATGTTCCTTGGCCTGCCCGGCGCCGAGCACGAAGACCGCGAAGCCTTCCAGGAGATCGACGTCAAGGGCGTGTTCGGCACATTCGTCAAGTGGACCGCGATCATCCGCACCGCCGAGCGCATCCCGGAATACGTCAGCCGCGCGTTTCACGTGGCAATGTCCGGTCGTCCCGGCCCGGTGGTGATCGGCTTGCCGGAGGATATGCTGTCGGCGTTGGGGCATGCCATCAACGCGAGACCCGCCCATGTTGCGTCCGCCTCCGTTGGAGCAGGCCAAATCCGGGCTCTTGAAGCCGCCCTCAACGGTGCCGAACGCCCGCTAATGATCGTTGGCGGTCCGGGGTGGAACGCTGATGTGCAGAAGTCCGTACAGGCGTTCACTGAACGTTGGGACATGCCGGTTGCCGCCGGTTTCCGCTTCCAGGACTACGTCGACAACCGCCACAAGAACTACGTCGGCCATGTCGGCATCGGGCCGGACGCCAAGCTCGCCGCCGCCGTGAAAGACGCGGACGTGCTGTTCGTCGTCGGTGCCCGCATGGGCGAAATGACCACGAGCGGCTACACCCTGCTGGACATCCCCAACCCAAAGCAGTTCCTGATCCACGCGCACCCATCGCCCGATGAATTGGGCACCGTGTACCGGCCGGACCTGCCAATCGCGACGACAGCGGTTGAGCTGGCCAGCGCGCTCGACACGATGAAGCCGACCGGCAAGCCCGCCTGGGCCGAGCACCGCGCCGCCCTGCGCACCGCCTATGACGCCAGCATGAAGCCGCTCCCCACCCCCGGCGCGGTACAGTTGGAGCAGGTGCTCACCCAAATCTCCGCCATGCTGCCCGCAGATGCCATCGTCACCAATGGCGCAGGCAACTACGCGGCGTTCCTGCACCGCTACTTCACCTACAAGGGCTATCGCACACAGTTGTCGCCGACCTCGGGTTCAATGGGTTACGGCTTGCCCGCCGCCATCGCTGCCAAGATCGCCGCACCCGACAAGACCGTAGTGGCGTTCGCGGGCGACGGCTGCTTCATGATGTGCTGCCAGGAGCTCGCCACCGCCTGCCAGTACGGCGCCAACGTCATCACCATCATCGCCAACAACGGCACCTACGGCACCATCCGCATGCACCAGGAGAAGACCTACCCCGGCCGAGTCAGCGGCACGACGCTGGTCAACCCCGACTTCGCCGCCTTCGCCCGCTCGTTCGGCGCCCACGGCGAACGCGTGCTGACAACCGCCGAGTTTAAGCCCGCCTTCGAACGGGCCCTGGCGTCGGGCAAGCCCGCCGTGATCGAGCTGGTGACGGAAGCCGAAGCCCTGACCGCGCGGCAGACCCTCTCGCAGATCCGGGCGGCAGCAGGGAAGTGAATGATGGGCATCTCGCGCATGATCGGACAATGTGATAATCTACCCGAAAATCGTGGAGATGCTTGATGCAGCTACCAAATCCGTTAATCACAGCGACACGTGAGCGCCTGAGCGGTACCCCAGTGTTCGCTGGTACGCGGGTCCCCGTGCAGAACTTGTTTGACTACATCGAGGGTGGAGAAACGCTGGATGAGTTCCTCGCCAATTTCCCCGTCGTCACTCGCGAACATGCGTTTGCCGTCATCAAGCTCGCGAAGACATTGGCCTTGCAGCGCTTTGCGCCGCAGTCGGCAGCTGCTAATCCGTTCGCGGTGATGTCATTGGCCGATGCTCTGGCTGAACCGGAGGACCTGCTCGATTTCGAATTTGAGCCACCACGCTTGGTCATGTCGTTTCGCGCAGCCGAATAGGCGCAACTAACCGTTAGCCAGCTTTTCGTTCCCACAAGCAGAGATTGGAATTTCCCCAAACCAATCTCCCCCTTCTCGTCATGGCCGCGCAGGCGGCCATCCACGACAAGCCTCAACAAACTCGGTGTGCATAGCACGGCGAATTGGCACCACCACTCCCACTATCCACACTGAGCCCGCTGCCCGCTGTCGTGGATGACCGCCTCCGCGGTCATGACGAGAAGGTGGGGACGGTTACCAATATTGACAATCTATATAGACCTATGTAGACATACCTCATTGAGCACGGGGACAACCAAGGTGAGGCATTCGATGACCAAAGATGTGCGTCTGACTCATCAGACATTGAAAGTATTGCGTGTGTTTATGGCGAACCCAAAGGATGGGGTTGCCGGTGCGGATATTGCCCGTTCGACCAAATTGATGTCTGGAACGCTCTATCCAATTCTCTCACGGCTGGAAAAAGCAGGGTGTTTGGCAAGTGAATGGGAAAATGTGGACGCCAAAGAGGTGGGGCGCCCTCGTCGTCGACTCTACAAAATCACAGGCGAAGGACAGAATTTAGCATTAGCCGCATTCGCTGAGTTGGGAGCAACGGACGGAGACTTCTCATGGGCGTGATGACAGACATTTTGATCGGCGCTGTCGGCAGTCTCGTCGCCGTTGGTGTCTATGATTGCCTGCCGCAAATTTCACGCTGGATTGTTGGACGGGTCACAGCTCGCCTGCCGCGCGTACTGCGGGAGAGGTATAGCGAGGAATGGCTTGCTTATCTCAACGATTGGGACGGAAACATTGGTAAGTTTTTCGCAGCGGTAGGTTTCGTTTGGACAAGCCAACGCTTTCTTGCAGAATGGCATAAAGAGCGTGATCCGACGACTCGATCATTTATGAAAGTCGCCCACTACGTCAATATCAATTGTAAATTGACAATGTGGCTTGCACGTAACATTCCGTTTGTCGCGGTACTTTTGCTAGTGATTGGCGCACTCGTCGGGAAAGTGGTCATTCGAAGCAACAAACTCACTTGGGAGTTTGTTCATCATATCGCAGAACAAATTTGTGCAACAAAGGGCCAAAGCAATAGCGAAAAGCGCGCATTCCGACTGGTGCGTATAGCAAATATCGTGAAACAAGCTCGTCGAGGCAAGTAACTAGAGCCAGCTTCACCAGTGAAGCTGGCTCTAGTTTTGAATCATCTAAAATTCAAAGCACAAAGAAAAACCACGTCTCGACCTGCCCGCTACGCAGCGGTAAAAATGCCCCCAACAACCGCAGGAGCCCACGCCCATGACCACGCCCGCCACCCCAGGCTTTGCCACGCTCGCCATTCACGCTGGCGCGACGCCGGACCCATCCACCGGTGCCCGCGCGACGCCGATCTATCAGACGACGTCGTTCGTGTTCAACGATGTCGATCACGCGGCGAGCCTGTTCGGGTTGGAGGCATTTGGCAACATCTATACCCGCATCGGTAACCCGACGCAGGGGGCGCTGGAGGGGCGCGTGGCGGCACTAGAAGGCGGCACGGCAGCGCTGGCGGTGGCGTCCGGTCACGCGGCGCAGCTGCTGGTGTTCCACACGCTGATGGAGCCGGGCGATGAGTTTGTCGCCGGGCGGCAGCTCTACGGCGGCTCGGTCAACCAGTTCAACCACGCCTTCAAGAAGTTCAACTGGAATGTTGCCTGGGCCGACGCCACCGACCCTGCCTCGTTCGAAAAAGCCATCACGCCGAAAACCCGCGCGATCTACTGCGAGAGCATCGCCAACCCCGGCGGCATCATCGTCGACCTCGATGCCATCGGTGCCATCGCCAAAAAGCACAACCTGCCATTCATCGTCGACAATACGATGGCCTCGCCCTACCTGTGCCAGCCGAAAAAGCACGGCGCCGACATCATCGTCCACTCGCTGACCAAGTTCCTCGGCGGCCACGGCAATTCGATCGGCGGCGCGATCATCGATTGCGGCACCTACGATTGGCTCGGCTCCAAGCACCGCTACAAAACCCTGGTCGAACCGAACGCATCCTATAACGGCATGAAGCTGGCCGAGACGTTCGGCAACTTCGCCTTCGCCATTGCCTGCCGTGTCATGGGCCTGCGCGATCTGGGGCCCGCAATTGCACCGCTGAACGCGTTCCTGATCTTGACCGGCATCGAAACCCTGCCGCTGCGCATGCGCGAGCATTGCGCCAACGCGCTCGCCGTCGCCACCCACCTCGAAAAGCATCCGAAGATCGCCTGGGTACAGTACGCCGGACTGCCGACCAACAAGTACAACGCCGTCGCCAAACGGATCTGCCCGAATGGCGCGGGTGCGGTGTTCACCATCGGCCTCAAAGGCGGCTACGACGCGGGCGTCAAACTGGTGCAGGGCGTGAAGTTGTTCTCGCATCTCGCCAACATCGGCGATGTCCGCTCGCTGATCATCCACCCGGCCTCAACCACCCACCGCCAGCTCACCGAAGCGCAGCGCACAGCCGCCGGTGCGGGTAACGACGTGGTCCGCCTATCCATCGGCCTGGAAGACAAAGCCGACATCATCGCCGACCTCGATCAGGCCTTGGGCGGCGCGGCTTGAGGGTCCCGGCCGTAGGTTGGGTCAAGCTTTGGCGCGACCCAACACCTTGACCACCACCCGTGACATGTTGGGTCGCGCGAAGTGCTTGACCCAACCTACTGCTACGCCTCCAAGCAAAAAGGCGCGGCACCAAGTGCCACGCCTTTCAAATCTCTTGGTATGCGCTCGACTTAGCGTTGGCCGAAACCGCCGCCACCGCCACCGCCGAAGCCGCCACCACCGAAGCCGCCGCCTTCGCGACCGCCACCGTAGCCACCGCCGCCGCCTGTGCCGCCTTCACGGCCACCAGCACCACCGGCGCCACCAGCACCTGGACGGCCGCGACCGCCTGGACCACCGGTCAGCGGCTTCTTCGGCGTGCTTGGCAATAGACCTTCACGCTGCATTTTCTTGCGGGCGAGCTTACGCGCGCGACGCACGGCTTCGGCTTTCTCGCGGGCCTTCTTTTCCGACGGCTTCTCGAAATAGTTGCGCAGCTTCATTTCGCGGAAGACGCCTTCGCGCTGCAGTTTCTTCTTGAGCGCCTTCAGCGCCTGATCAACGTTGTTGTCGCGGACGAGAACCTGCACGTGAGAGTAATCCTCGGTTGGCTGCCTCCCGTTTGCCGGA
>JAYSVA010000008.1:0-4845 GCA_043718785.1 Hyphomicrobiaceae bacterium | reverse complement strand
TGGCACCGACCTTGCTTTGTACCCATTCATTATTGGCTATCGCCGCAATCTCAGCGCGCACACTGACGTCAGAACAGGTAAGCCCATGCGGCCGTTGTTTCATTTTCGCGATTCGACCGAACTCGCAGCATCGACTGCACCCTTGCAGGACAAAAAATCGTTGCGACGGCAGGCGCTGTTTCACGAGCCCATGACGCAACGCTTGCAGCGCAATGCCTACGCGCTCGCCTATCTGTTCATGCCCAAACGGCTGAGCACCTTACCGGCCCTGACGTGGGAAGTGCTGGCGAGCCTGCGTCATGGTCGCGTTGCAACGCCAACCGACGCTGATATCCGCCGCACCCCGGAAGGCTTTGCCGGGGTCGTCCGCGACGCCACGCCGGACTCGATCATGGCTGCCCATCGCAACGGCTTCTTTCCGCAAGCCCACATCGGACCGCTGAAATGGTGGACGCGGGAACAGCGCTATATCCAGATCCTGGCCGAACGCCGGATTCCGAAAACATTGCGCAATGAGATGCGCAAGGCTCGCCTCGTCGTGACATTTGACCAGGCGTTCGACGCGGTCATCAAGGCCTGCTCGGAGCCGCGTCCCGGGCGTCCTAAAATGACGTGGATCCGCCCCAACATTATGCACCTCTATGCGAGCCTGCATGATGCCGGGCATGCCCACTCATTCGAAGTCTGGGACGAAGCAGGCGAGTTGGTCGGCGGCGGCTACGGCGTCGTCGTTGGTCGCATCTTCGTCACCGAAAGCCTGTTCTCGCGAAGCTCCAGCGCCTCGAAAATGGGCCTGCAAGCGCTGAACTACCACTTGGCGCTGTGGGGCTTCATCCTCAACGACGTCAAAATTTTCGCACCGCACTTTGCCAGCGTCGGCTCCCGTCATGTGTCCCGTGCGGACTACACAGCGCTGCTCGGCGAATATGGCGACGCTCCGCTGCCCGCCAACCCACGCGTGGTGCCATGGCGCAATTCAGCAACCCTGGAGGAAATCGTCAACGCTTCACCAACCGCCGACGCTCAACCATCAGCAGACGTTAGGCCCGCGAAGATTTCGGCGAAGCGCGAGAAGACCGCGCGCTCGGAGCCACGACAGGTACATCCGAAACCTGCGGTACCAGACGGCGCGCCAAATATCGCGTAAAATCGTGGATTTCGCGCTCCATCCAGGACAACGGGCCGGGGCGCGATAACGGCGCTTTCGCCCCCTCATAGATGCCGCGCACCACACCTTTGTCCTCGTCGTTGACACGATCAAAGAACGCAATGGTGTCGGCGACGAATTTGTCTTTGTCCGCACCAAGTGCCGCCAGCCGCTCGGGTGCCAGCGCCACACCGAACCGCACCTGCACCTCACTTACCCCTTGCGGCCTGAGCGACAGGTACCAAAGATGGTCAGGTGCCAGCACGTACATATGTGTCGGAAACACCGTCGGCATGACCGAGGTATAGCGCCACTCATCCGTTAGCCGCGTATTGTCTTTGTGCGCCAGCCCATAAGCCGCGTCCTGGTTCTTGGTGAACGTCTGATAGGTGAAGTGGTCGAACTGCTCGGTTGGGAAGCGGTTGGTGTCGACGGGGAACCACGCCCCCACCGTCGCTTTGTGCGCCACCGGCAGATGATAGCTCTCCATGAAATTCTCGGTCAGCAGCTTCCAGTTGGTATTCCAAACGTAGTCCTGCTGCGCCACCGGCACGTAGTGCTCCTGGGCATAACGGTCGGTCACGGCGGCCAAGGGTGCCAGCATCTCGGCGACCGGCTTGGCCGCGCCGTTCAGCGTCACATAGATCCAGCCCTGCCAGATCTCGGTGCGGATCGACGGCAACTGATGATCTCGCGGCTTGAACCCTGCTGATTTCTCCATATGCGGCGCGCCGATCAGTTGGCCGTCAATCGTGTACGTCCACGCATGATATGGGCAGACGATCCGGTTGGCGTGGCCGCAGCCGTCGAGCAGCCGCATCATCCGATGCAGGCAGACGTTGGCATGCGTCTTCACCGTGCCATCGGTTGCCCTGACCGCCACGACGGGCTGATCGCCGATCGTCGATGTCATGTAGTCGCCGACCTTCGGGATATCCGCCGTCCGCCCGAGGCACAGCCATTCCGCCTCGAAAATCCGCGCGTTCTCCAGCGCCAAAATCTCCGCCGACCGGTACAGCCCCGGATGCAGCGCCGTCGCCTGAGCCAGCGGTTTCGCCGCCGCCTCCGCCAACGCCCCCAGCAGGTGATCACGCGTGTGGATGGTGGTCATGGTGGTCTCCTCAACTCACCCCGATGGGCACGCCGGGGAGGCGTTTGGCGCGGCGGATGGCAACGGTGGTTTTAACGCTGGCGACGTTGGCGGCGGCGGTCAAATCCTTCAGCACGAAGTCCTGGAACGCACCGATATCGGGGGCGACGCACTTCAAAATGTAGTCGACGTCGCCGGACAGCATATGGGCTTCGCGGACCAGCGGCCAGCCGAGCACTTTGGCTTCAAACGCGCGCAGGTCCGCCTCCGCCTGGCTGTGCAAGCCGACATAGGCGAACGCGGTGACGCCGAAGCCGAGGCGGGGCTCATCGAACAGCGCGGTGTAGCCCTCAATCAGGCCGAGGTCCTCCAATGCCCGCACCCGCCGCAAACAAGGCGGCGCTGACAGGCCGACACGCGCGGCCAACGCCAGATTGGTGATCCGCCCTTCAGTCTGCAGTTCTTTCAGGATGCGCCAATCGATAGCGTCAAGGCGTTCGTGAAGGGGGCCCGCCATGTTTGCCTCTTAGTATCGGAACTGTTCAGACAGGATGCGCTCATCCAGGTTGTGACCGGGGTCAAACATCATGAACAGATCGATGTCGTGCGCCTCCTGCACCGACACCCGGACGACCGAGCGAGTTTCGGCGTGGTCGGCAACGGCGCTCACCGCCCGCTTGCCTGGCTCCAAAACTTCAATCGTGATCTTCGCTGACTCCGGCAGCAGCGCCCCACGCCACCGCCGCGGCCGGAACGGGCTGATCGGCGTCAGCGCCAGCAGCGGCGCGTCAATCGGCAGGATCGGGCCGTAAGCTGACAGGTTATACGCGGTCGAGCCAGCGGGGGTCGCGACCAGTACGCCGTCACAGATCAGCTCCTCCAACCGCACCTTGCCATCAATGGAAATGCGCAGCTTTGCCGCCTGATGGGTCTGGCGGAACAGCGACACCTCGTTGATCGCCAAGTCCTCATGCACAGCACCTTGAGCATCGACCGCCTGCATCGCCAGCGGATGGATGCACGTCACCTCGGCCCGGGTTAATCGTCCACGCAGATCTTCCTCGCCGTACTCGTTCATCAGAAATCCAACCGAACCGCGGTTCATGCCATAGATCGGGATGCGTGCGGTCATGAAGGTATGCAGCGTCTGCAGCATCAGGCCGTCGCCGCCCAACGCCACGATGGCCTCAGCCTCGGCAGGCGGTACAGTGCCATATTTGCGCACCAGCCGCTTCAATGCCGCCTGCGCCTCGACGCTGTCGCTGGCAACGAACGCGATGCGCTCGAATTTGCTGGTCTCGAGCTTCTTGGACGGATTAGGCATGATAAACTGCTTTGAACGAGGCAGACTTGATGGGTCAGGCTTAGTCCAGTGGAACGACAATGAGCGACGCGCCAGATAACACCGTTGTCTTGGTTTACACGACTTGGCCGGATTTGGCTTCAGCTGAGTTGGCAGCGACGACCCTGCTTGATGCCAAGCTGGCGGCCTGCCTGAACATCATGTCTGGCATGATCTCGTTGTACCGCTGGGAAGGCAAAACCGAGCGTGCGGCTGAGGTGGTGATGTTGATCAAAACTCGCGCCGAACTGGCCGATGCCTGCATTGCCAGTGTTCGCCAGCAGCATCCCTATACGAACCCGGCGGCACTCGTGCTACCGGTGGCCGGCGGCGCGGCGCCCTTCCTCGCCTGGATCTGTTCTGAAACCTCCTAAGGTCATCCGATGTCCCCTCAGCATACAGCGACCCTGCAAGATATCCTCCGCCGCGTCCCCGTGGTGCCGGTGCTGACGATTGACGCGGATACGGATGCGGTGGGCCTCGCCAAGGCGCTGGTTGCGGGCGGGCTGAGTGTCCTGGAGATCACGCTGCGCACGCCTGAGGCAATGAGCGCCATCCGCGCCATCGTCAACGCCGTGCCGACAGCGGTGGTCGGCGCGGGGACGATTCTGGAAGCTGATCAGGGCATGAAGGCGATCCACTCCGGCGCGAAATTCCTGGTGTCGCCGGGGATTTCGCCGTCGCTGGCGCAAGCTGCTGAGCGCTGGCCGGTGCCGTTCCTGCCGGGGGTCGCCACCGCGTCGGAAGCAATGGCGCTGCGCGATCTCGGCTACCGCACGCTCAAGTTTTTTCCGGCCGAGGCAGCAGGCGGGGTCGCAGCGCTGAAAGGCCTGGGCGCGCCGTTAGCCGACCTCATGTTCTGCCCGACCGGCGGCATCGATGCCGCCAAAGCGCCGTCGTATCTGGCGCTGCCGAATGTCATCACGGTTGGTGGATCGTGGGTCGCTCCGGCCAAGCTAGTTGCCGCAAAGGACTGGGCGGCGATTACGGCGTTGGCCGCAGCGGCGGCGAAGCTGCGGGGATGAAGCCTGGGCCAAGGTCAGCGGCCAACATCATGGGGCAGCACCCGTCGGCCGAACCAGCGTGATACCGCCGCGAGCTCCTCGCCGGAATCAACATCCGGCAGCACGGCGACCAGCGCGACATCGGTTGCCGTGGTGTGGCGCTGGCAATCCGTCAGCGTGTCAGCGGTTGACCAGCGTACGTTATCGAACAACTGCTGCACCTTGGGCACCCGGCGCTGGCCGACCAACCAAAATCCACCGT
>JAYSVA010000070.1:0-2059 GCA_043718785.1 Hyphomicrobiaceae bacterium | reverse complement strand
GCGTCCC
Organism: Hyphomicrobiaceae bacterium; assembly: GCA_043718785.1. Taxonomy (GTDB): domain Bacteria; phylum Pseudomonadota; class Alphaproteobacteria; order Rhizobiales; family Hyphomicrobiaceae; genus JAYSVA01. The sequence goes on along the minus strand of JAYSVA010000070.1, from coordinate 2,052 downwards.
TCAGCGTTTGATGGAGCCGATGGATGAGCAGGAATTGCGCGATTGGTACGGGGAAAATGCATGAAACTTCTGTTGGACACCCATGCGTTTTATTGGGCCATCGTGGAGCCAGAGCGATTGTCGGATGCCGCACGTTCGGTGGTTGAAGCCGCAACCGCAGAAGTTTACGTGTCCGTTGCCAGCGCGTGGGAAATGGCCATTAAGGTTGGGAACGGAAAATGGCCGGAAGCCAGTGAACTAGTGGACACGTTTGCAAAGTCACTGGTGGTTCCTGGCTTCCGGCTTTTGCCGATTAGTCTTGAGCATACGAGAACGGCCGGCCTAATGATCTCTGCCCACCGTGATCCGTTTGATCGACTTCTAGTCGCACAAGCCCAAATCGAGGGCTTGTCGCTGGTATCGTCGGATGGCAAACTGTCGGGCATGGGTGCCGAAATCGTGTGGTAATTTGTAAGCCGTACCGTATTTCAAACAACGTAGAGCCTCCAACATGCAACTCCTTCCAACCTTTGCCGACATCCTGGCCGCTGCTGAGCGGATCGCGCCACACGCTGTGAAAACGCCATTACTTGAGCATCCGGTGCTCAACGCGCGGACGGGCGGGCGCATCCTGCTCAAGGCCGAGAACCTGCAGCGTGTCGGTGCCTTTAAGTTTCGGGGTGCCTACAACGCCGTGGCACAGGTGGATAAGGCCAAGTATCCGGGCGGCGTCGTCGCCTGTTCATCTGGCAACCACGCGCAGGGTGTGGCGGCTGCAGCAGCACTTTTGGGCCTGCGGGCGCTGATCGTCATGCCCGCCGATGCGCCGAAGCTGAAGATCGAGCGGACCAAAGCGCTAGGCGCGGAAGTGCATTTGTACAACCGCCGCACCGAGGATCGCGACGTCATCGCCCACGCCTTCAGTGCTGAGCGTAAAGCGGCGTTCGTGCACCCTTATGATGATCGCAATGTCATGGCAGGTCAGGGCACCGTTGGTCTTGAGCTAATGGCACAGGCCAAGGCACTAGGCGCGACACCAGAAGCGGTGCTGGTGTGCTGCTCGGGCGGCGGGCTGGCAACTGGAGTATCACTGGCGGTTAAACAGGCGTCGCCGTCGAGCACCGTGTACACCATCGAACCGGCAGGCTTCGATGACTTCGCCCGTTCGCTGGCGTCAGGTAAACGCGAGAAAAACCCTGCAATGGCGGGCTCGATTTGTGATGCGTTGATGGCCAATTCACCGGGGGAACTGACATTTGCCGTCGCGCAGGCGACGAAAATGGGTGGGTTGGTCGTCACCGACGATGATGCCCGCGATGCCATGCGGTTTGCCTACCATGAGCTCAAGCTGGTGCTCGAACCGGGTGGTGCCGTCGCATTGGCGGCAGTGCTGGCGGGCAAGTTGCCGACCAAGGGCCGCACCATCGCGTGCGTGCTGTCGGGGGGCAACGTCGATCCCGCTGATTTTGCCGCGATTATTACGGCTTAAACGGCGGCGTCACAGTTAATCCAAACAGGGTCGCGTTAGGCTCTTTGTCCGTGATGGGGCCTGCTGATGCCAGTGGTTTGGTTTGTGACGGGTCTGTCGACCGCCGCCGACAAGCAGTCGTTTTCGTTCCGGCTGGCGGCATTCTATGCGGCGCTTTTCGTCGTCATCGGCGCGTCGATGGCCTACCTGCCGTCTTGGCTGGTCTCGAAGTCGTTCAGCCCAGCCGAAATCGGCTGGATTGTTGCGGCTCCAACACTGCTGCGCTTGTTCCTGACCCCGGCCATCGCGTTCTTTGCTGATCGGACGGGCGGACACGCGCGTGTCATCGTTGCTTTGGCGGTGCTGCCATTGATCGCGTTCTTCCTCATGACGGGACGGAGCGCGTTCTGGACCATTCTGATCCTCAACGCGCTCGTTCAACTCAGTTTGCAGGCAATGATGCCGCTAGCGGAAACCATTGCCATGCGCGGGGTCAAATACGGCGGGCTCGACTATGGCCGCATGCGGTTGTGGGGATCGGTGTCTTTTGTGGTGGCAACCTATGCCTGCGGGTTACTCGTTGAACGGTTCGGAATCGGCTCGGT
>JAYSVA010000069.1:0-2062 GCA_043718785.1 Hyphomicrobiaceae bacterium | reverse complement strand
TATAATAGGTGATTTCTCCGTTTTCTTCAAGAGCTATGGTAGAGCTGCGGCAATCTCCCCTGACGAGTGCCTTGACATCAGCGTCAATACCGCAGCAGTAGGCTCATGTTGGCGTAGGGATCGCCACGGGTGACGGGCGTGGTGCCGACGTCGCTGATGCTGATGGTGCCGGTTGACACGCCCCCGGCAGCGGAGACCTCGCCGCTCCACCAGTCACCGGCACCCCATTCGAAGCGCGCGAATGCGCCAGCTCGACCGGCGGCTTCGCCTTCGTTGCCGCCAACGCCCGCCTCTGGGCCGATGGACAGGCCGGGAATGATGCGCCAGCCGTAGCGGGCCCGCCCGGCAATCGTCCGCCGCGCCGAGCCGACGCTGGCATCGACTGATAGCCATGTGCGGTCGTTGATATCCAGCCAAGTCTCAACCGCGCCTTTGCCACCGTACTTAAGGCCGCGCGCCGCCACCGCGTTACTGGGGGAGGCACGTTGGCTCTCGATGGTCATACCACCGAACACTTTGGCGGTGAGACGGCCGAAGCGTGTGGTCTCGCCCCATTGGTAGCCAGCTAGCAAATCTGAGAAGTTGTTTTGCGCGTGCACTGTGACGGGATAAGCGTGCCCGGCGATCCACTTGACGCCGGGATATTTGGCGCGACCGTGACCGGAGATCGAGCGCATCCGCCAGCCGCTCTCGCGCAGGATGGAGCCACCGACGGCGACGGTCGCGCCGGTATAAACCGAGCGTGTCCGGCCGAACTGTTCGACGCCCGTCCATGTCTCGCGCCACGCCCAGATGTCATCGGGCGTGTCGTCGTCGTGGTTCTGTTGGACTGTGTGATTATGGGCTCCGGCTTTGCCGCTGTCTTGTGCGTCAGCAGTCGGCGCGGCAATGCCTGACAGCAAACTTGCTGCCAGTACACCCAGCCATCGCGGAAGACGTCGCCGCACGGGAACCTACGCTGTACACGAGCCACCTCCCAGGTACTTTCCGGAGCCTGAAGGTATGCCCACTTAGCGTTGGTTAATGGTGCGGGGTCAAAGGAACATATGTAGGAATTGCAAGTAAAATTTCGCGGTTTTCACCGATATCCACAGCCTGCCCTGTGGATAACTCCGGCTCAGACCGTCGAACCCTACCGACAGGTCTTTCAGTTTCCCGCCTCCCCGGACATCAGAACAGCGCTCGCGCTGTTCTGATGTCCGGGGCCTTTACCGGGTACCGTGGGGCTAAATTTTGCCACGCATTCAGACGGAAAGATCCCGGACGTCCGGATCGAGCTTCGCTCGAAACGGATTCCGGGAAAGCGGGAGGATGGTTTTTCGCGAGGGGCAAAGGGGGCAACGGATTAGCTCGTCAGTATCAGACCCGCGCCAACAGCGTCGTCAGGGCCATATCGGCCAGCAGCCCCAGGAAGATGGCAAACCCGACATCCTTGTTGGACTTGAATCGGCGCAGGCAGTTGGCGGGATCAGACGTATCAAGCGTGGTGACCTGCCAGGCAAACTGCAGAGCGACCAGTGCCAAAGCCGCAAAAAACATCAAATGGGCGTTCGCCAGTGCGCCTGCCAGCGCCCACAAGCAGACCGCGCCGCCATACAGGCCACCGACCCAGATATGCGTGTTGGCGCCAAAATGTCGGGCGGTCGATTTGATGCCGACAACGGCGTCGTCCGTGCTGTCCTGGTGGGCGTAAATGGTGTCGTAGCCGATGGTCCACAGCACGCAGCCCACATATAGCGCGATGGCAGGCGGATCGATGCCCTGATGGATCGCCGCCCAGCCGACCAGAGCGCCCCACTTGAAGGTCAGCCCCAACACCAGCTGTGGCCAGTTGGTCAGGCGCTTGGCGAACGGGTAGAACGCCACCAGCGCCAGTGACGCAATGCCGAGCTTGATCGTGAACGCGTTGAATTGCACCAGCACGGCCAACCCGATGAGCGACAGTAGCATGGCAAATGCCAGTGCGTGCTTAACCGTCACCCGCCCGGACGGCAGCGGCCGGTTGCGGGTGCGGGCGACCTGGGCATCATAATCGCGGTCGATGATGTCGTTATAGGTGCAG
>JAYSVA010000068.1:0-10428 GCA_043718785.1 Hyphomicrobiaceae bacterium | reverse complement strand
GGGCCGCGTCGCAAGTGACGCTCGACAAGTCGACGCCGGGCCTTTGGCGGACGACCATCGATGTCAAAGAGCCCGGCCTGTACAAGCTCGAAACTCCTGGTCCCGTGCAAGTTGGGCAGCGTCCGGGCCAAGCTGCGACCACCCCGACACTGACCGCCGTCGCCCATGTCGGTGCGGAGGATGTACGCGAGATGGCCGAAGTCACCGCATCAGACGTGAAGCTGAAACCGCTGATCGAGGCCACCGGCGGCGGCGTCTACTGGACGAAGGGCAGCGGCCTGTTCTCCAGCGCCGACCCGACACAGGTTGACGTGCCCCGCGTCACCATGCTGGCCTCCGCCAAGGTGCTGTCCGGCTCCGGCTGGCTCGGCCTCAAAGACCGCGAAGCCTACGTCACCCGTGGCGTCAAGCTCACCCCGATGTTCACCGGGCTACTAGCGCTAGCAGCGCTACTGGCGCTGATCACGCTGGCTTGGTGGAAAGAGGGACGGTGATCGGATTGCGCGTAGGGCGGAATAGCCCGTTTGCGTATTCCGCCGTCTCTCCACGTGCTCAGATGCGCAGGCCCACCCGCAAATCCTCGCCCAGTCGCGGCGGGATACGCAATTGGGCTATCCCGCCCTACGCGCGTTACTCGCCCCTACGCCCTGACGCCCGTCGTTGCTTCTTCGCGGCCCAACGCGGACAGCACCTTCGCCGTGATGGCGGCCGCATCCAGACCGGCGTCGGCGTACATCTTTTCGGGCTTGTCGTGGTCCTGGAACACGTCTGGCAGCGTCATGGTACGGACTTTGAGGCCGCGGTCGAGCTGGCCGGTTTCGGCGAGGTGATGCAGCACGAACGCACCGAAACCGCCGACGGAGCCTTCCTCAATGGTGATAAGGACTTCGTGGTTGGCGGCGAGGCGGTTGATCAGGTCGTGATCGATCGGCTTGACGAAGCGGGCGTCGGCGACGGTTGTCGAGAGGCCCATCGCGGCGAGCATGTCGGCGGCTCGCAGCGCCTCGGCCAACCGTGTGCCGAGTGAAAGCAACGCCACCGTCGTGCCTTCGCGTACGACGCGGCCCTTGCCAATTTCCAAGGGCACGCCGACCGCTGGCATTTCGCAGCCGATGCCCTCGCCGCGCGGATAGCGCAATGCGCTGGGCCGGTCGTCGAGCACGACTTGCGTGGCTACCATGTGGGTTAGCTCGGCTTCGTCGGCGGCAGCCATGATCACAAAATTCGGCAGGCAACCGAGGTAGGCCAGATCGAACGAACCGGCGTGGGTGGCACCGTCCGCGCCAACGAGGCCTGCACGGTCGAGGGCGAAGCGGACCGGCAGGTTCTGGATGGCGACGTCGTGGACGATCTGGTCGTAACCGCGTTGTAGGAACGTTGAGTAGATCGCGCAGAATGGCTTGTAGCCCTCGGTGGCGAGGCCAGCCGCGAACGTCACCGCGTGCTGTTCGGCGATGCCGACGTCGAACGTGCGGGTTGGGAATTCCTTGCCGAACAGGTCGAGTCCGGTGCCCGATGGCATGGCGGCGGTGACGGCGACGATCTTGTCGTCGACGCGGGCGGCCTGCATCAGTGCGTCGGCGAACACGCGGGTGTAGGCGGGCGCGTTAGGCTTTGGCTTAACCTGATCGCCGGTGACAACATTGAACTTGTTGACGCCGTGATACTTGTCGGCGGAGCTTTCGGCGGGGGCATAGCCTTTGCCCTTCTTGGTGACGACGTGCACCAGGATCGGTCCCTGCCGAGCGTCGCGGACGTTCTTCAGCACGGGCAACAGGACATCAAGGTTGTGGCCGTCAATCGGGCCGACATAGTAGAAGCCGAGTTCCTCGAACAGCGTGCCGCCGGTCCAGTAGGTGCGGGTCATTTCCTCGGCGCGGGCGGCGCGGCGCTCCCACTGCTTCGGCAGCTTGTGGGCCAGCTGCTTGCCGATCTCACGCAGCTGCAAGTACGTGTTGCTCGACGAGATGCGGGCCAGATAGCTCGACAGCGCACCGACCGGCGGCGCAATCGACATATCGTTGTCATTGAGGATGACTATGAGACGCTCATTGCGGGCACCAGCGTTGTTCATGGCTTCATAGGCCATGCCAGCGCTCATCGCGCCGTCGCCGATGACGGCCACAACATGATTGTCACCGCCAGAGAGGTCGCGCGCCACGGCCATGCCGAGACCAGCTGAAATCGATGTGGAGGAGTGGGCTGCGCCGAACGGGTCGTATTCGCTCTCCGAACGCTTGGTGAAGCCGGAGAGGCCGCCCGGCTGCCGTAGGGTGCGGATGCGCTCGCGCCGTCCGGTGAGAATTTTGTGCGGATAGGCCTGGTGACCAACATCCCAGATGATGCGGTCGGCGGGGGTGTTGAACACGTGATGCAGGGCGACCGTCAGTTCGACAACGCCCAGGCCGGCGCCCAGATGCCCGCCGGTGACGGACACCGCCTCGATGGTTTCCGTGCGCAGTTCATCGGCGAGCTGGCGCAGATCCTTTTCTGGCAGACGGCGCAGCAGATCCGGCGTCGGCACGGTATCCAACAACGGCGTTTTCGACTTGCCGGGCTTGATGGGTGCGTTCACGAAGACCCTATCCTTATACCATTGCCTTACAGTCAAGCGGCGCGCACATGGGTTTGCAGCTTAGCGGAGCCAATCCAACCGCCTGTACTTGCTCCGGTCTACGACAGGAAACAATGGGCGGTTTCATGCAACTCTCTCACTATTGCGGACAAAACCGTACGGACTGTCAATGACGCGGACCACGCCAACCGCCCGACGGCTTTTGGCATGGCAACAGGCTGGACTATAGCGCGTCCCCAGGTTCGCCACGTGTGCCCAGTTGCCGCGTGCCCAGTTGGCGACGCTGACTGTCTGGGTTATGTCACAGCATGTCTGAAACCATCCCCCGACCACCGTCCGATGTTTTGGCTGCCAGCCCGCCCGTCGGTGCTCCGGAGACTGCTGTCCAACCGCCAAGGTGGGTGCTTCCGATCCGCTGGCATCTGGCGTTCTTTGGCCTTGGCATTGTCGCCCCGCCCGTGTTCGTTGCCGGTTACTTGGCTGGCGATCCCATTCCGTTTGGCGTCCCCGATCTCGTCGCTGTTGGCATTGCGACAGCCATAGTTGGCTGCGCCGCGTTTCTGTATGGGCAGTATCTCGCACTCGCGCACAAGGCTATTCAATCCCAGGTCCGCGATATCGCGATGGTTGGGGCTCTGGTGGGTAATCCGATTCCAAAGCTGTCACCCGTGCGGGAGGCTAACGAGACGATGCGCGCGTTGACGCAGGCAGGGCATCATATCACCGCGCGCACGGCGTCATTGCGGGTCAGCGAAGAACGCTTTCGAGGTCTCGTTGATGATGCACCCGTAGGCATCTTCCGGACAGATAAAACTGGTTCCTACACCTACGTCAACGCCCGCTGGACTGCGATTGTCGGGAGTACGCCGGATCAGCTGCTCGGCGACGCCTGGACTGATTTCCTCCACAGTGATGACCGCAATCGCGTCACCGAGTCTTGGAAACAAGCCGTTTTAGCCCGAGCCCCGTTCGTCTCTGAGTATCGCTGTGTCACCCCTGATGGCCGAACGATCTGGGTCAACTGTCATGCCATCCCGGAGACCGATGAAGTCGATGCGGAGGTGACTGGCGCTGTCGGTGGATACATTGGAACGCTGACTAACATCACGGAACGGCGGCAGGCAGAGATCGCCCGCGATGAGGTTGAAGACCAGCTGCGCCACGCCATTGAAGCCGGGCGAATGGGCATCTGGGAAGTTGATCTGCTCAGCGGTATCGGGCGCTGGGACGCCTATCTGTTCAGGATGTTTGGCTTGGTACCGCATTCCGAGCCGATTACGCCGGAGCTATTGCGGCGCCACGTGGTCGCCGAGGATCTCGCGCGGTTGCAGGCGTCGATCACCCAGGTGGCCAAAACCCGCGAACCGGCGATGCAGGAGTTCCGCATCACCCGACCGGATGGGGAGGAGCGCTGGCTGGTCTCGCGTGGTAACGTGATTTCCACCCATCAGGGGCTGTCAGCCCGCATGGCCGGCGTCACATTCGATATCACCGATGCCAAGCGGCAAGAGAACAAGCAGGCGCTGTTGATCGGTGAACTCAGCCACCGCGTCAGGAACACCTTGGCGGTGCTGCAGGCTATTGCTTTCCGCAGCCTCCGCACGAACGACACGGCAGAAGAGTTCGTTGCGCGATTTACCGGCCGACTGCATGCCCTGGCCGACGCCCACTCCCTGTTGACCGAAACGGATTGGGAAGGCACGACGCTGCGGGCGCTGATCACCCAGGAAACCAGCGCGGCGGAGTGGCGGGACCAACGAGTCAGCTTAACGGGCCCCGACGTGCTGCTGAAGCCTGAACCCGCGTTGGCTCTGGCGCTCGTCATCCATGAGTTGACGACAAACGCCATAAAATACGGGGCGCTGTCCGGAACTGCCGGTCAGCTCGACGTGATCTGGGCTATTAAGCCGCTAGCGGGTGGCGGTCGCCAATTGGCGCTGACCTGGGCCGAGCACTGCGGCACGCCGATCAGTCCGGATCGCACCCGTGGGTTCGGCAGCGATTTGATCGAACGCAGTCTTGGGCACGGGCTCGGCGGCACCGTCGAACGCGCGTTCGGACCGGCAGGGGTGACGGTTCGCATCGCCCTGCCGCTCAAGTGAACTGAAAAGCCGCTTACCCCTCCATGTGGGTATCAAAATCGGCGGGCAGCACGATCTCGAGTACTTCGCAATCGTCGGAATAATCGACGACGCGGTGGCGGATTTTCGGCGGCTGCATCCAGCTTGAGCCCGCCACCATCTTCTCCGGTGGATGGCCCTCCATCTCGGTGGTGATTGAGCCTTTGAGCACGTAAATCATCTGAAATTCAATATCGTGGGTGTGCCAGATGCGAACGTCGTCGGTGCACGGCGGCACAAACTTGATGACGTTCGCCACTGCCGCACCGTTGGTCGCCTCGGCGTAGCCGAGATCACGATACTTGGCGTAGGACCGCAGCCCCTCCTTGAAATCACCGGGCTTCAAGTGACTGAACGCAAAACGCTGTGGCTTCGGGGTGTTTTTTTGCATGATTTCCTCCTGATGGCTGATCAGGCGGAAAGTGTATCGTTGTTCCAGACGCTGGCAAGCACCGCGTGGCGCATGGCGGCCATGAATGCCAACGAAAAAGGCTGCCGACTCAGCATCGGCAGCCTCTGAACCATGCAAACTGCAATCAGCCTCAAGCTTTTGGCGCCGGGCTAAACACAACCACCGCATTCAACCCACCGAACGCGAACGAGTTGGACATGACGTTGCGTAGCTCGCGTTCGCGGCCGACGTTCGGGATGTAATCTAGGTCGCACTCAGGATCCGGCTCGTCCAGGCCGATGGTCGGTGGCATCCAGCTGTCATGCATTGCTTTGATGCAGGCGATGGCTTCTATGCCGCCGCCGGCACCCAGCGGATGGCCGTGCATGGATTTGGTCGATGAGATCGCCAGTTTTTTAGCGTGGTCGCCGAACACCAACTTGATGGCATTGGTTTCGTTGATGTCGTTGATCTTGGTCGCCGTGCCATGGGCGTTCAGATAGTCAATCGCGGTCGGCTCGAGGCGGGCGTCGGCCAAAGCAAACCGCATCGCCTCGGTTGGTCCTTCAGTGCTCGGGTTTACCATTTCTTTGGCATCTGACGTCATACCGTAGCCGGTGAACTCAGCAAGAATGTTGGCACCGCGCTGTAGTGCGTGCTCAAGGCTTTCGAGTACCAAAATGCCGGCCCCCTCGCCGAGAACCGTGCCGTTGCGCTTTTTGGCGAACGGGAAACAGCCTTCCGGCGACAACACGTGCAGCGCTTGCCAGGCTTTCATGGTGCCATAATTGATTACGGATTCCGATGCACCGGCGATGGCAACGTCGACCATGCCGTGGCGGATATAATCGCGCGCCGTGCCGAGCGCGTGCGTCGCCGTTGAGCAGGCCGAGCAGGTCGCGAAGGTCGGACCTTTGATGCCAAACTCGATGCCGACGTGGGCCGACGCGGACGAGCCGATGATGCGCAGCAACGTCAGTGGATGCGTGGCCTTCTTTTTTTCGATGAACAGGTCGCGATAGGCTTTTTCGAAGGTCACCAGACCGCCGGCACCAGAGCCAATAATACAGGCGGCGCGGTAAGGGTTGGCCAACGGGTAGGACAGACCGGCCATCTTCATCGCTTCGTCGGCGGCGATGGCCGCGAACCAGGAATAGCGGTCGGCGAGGGCGATGATTTTGTCACGCTGAAAGTGCTTCAGGCGGGCCCGATGGTCCAAGTCCTTGATTTGGGCAGCGATCAATACGACCAGGTCATCCGGCGGGAAGCCTGTAATGGCAGAAACCCCGGACTTACCAATTTTCATGCTGGCCCACATTTCCGCGACCGTGGTGCCGATGGGCGTGACAGCGCCCATGCCGGTGACGACGACACGCTTGGTACCGTCTGGATTGGTGAGTCTCAAAGTTCTGATCCTTGATGGGATGACGCAGTACCGGATAACGCAGCACTCAGCTTCCCGTATCACCGGGCGGTGATGACAGCGGCTGTTTCATCGTTGTTTGGCCTGACAGTGTTGTCCGGCGGAAGGGTTAGGTTAGGCCTTGGCCGTGGCAGCACCAGTCGATGCCATCAGGGTTTTGACGCGCTCAACGACGGAACCGACGGTTTTGAAATCCGAGGCTTCTTCGTTGGCATTGTAGGGAATTTCGATGCCGAAGCTGTCTTCGATGTCGAACACGATCATCGCCAGATCCAACGATTCGATCTTGAGGTCGGCAAGAGGCGTCGACAAAGCGATGTCGTCACGCGGCTCTTTCATATGCTTCTTCAAAATCTCGGTAATCTTTGTCGCGACGTCTTCCATATCTCACCTAAGTCCTTGTTGGTCGGAATCGACCGGCCACTTGCCTGATCAGATTAACCAGTCTTAATCCCACTCTTGGTGCCGATTGGCACTAAACGGGTAAATGCATCTTGGAGGCAACGCTCCCCCACGATCAAGTTGCGGGTGAATAGCCGCAAACCCCTTTCAAGTCCAGTCGAGGGTGTCCCTAGGGACAATTTCGCGTTTTGCGCGAAGTCCTTAGGCCACAACTGCGACTTCTGAACAACCGTTAGCAAATGCCGTGCCATTGGGCGATCAGAACTTAAGGGTATGATTGACAGACACGAAAGTTGAGGCCGAAAGTGGCTCAGCGTGGGGTTCACAGGCGCTGAAATGCTGATATGATCTATGCCAATCGGAAATTGCTCAGGAGCACGCCATGCCCGCTGTTAAAGCCTTGGCACGAAGCTACGTTCAACCTGAGCCTGTCGCAGCAGCGGTGCCGATGGTTACCAGGCCAGGGCTTGATCAAGCCGAGCAAGACCATCGCCGCGAAATGCTCAGGCGTGCAGAACGCGAGAACCTTATCGAAGGCGCGTCCTGTAATCCTGACACTCAATACGTGCGTGAGGCATTGATTAGGGGGGACGTTGACCACGACGGCGCGATAGCAATGCTGGACCTGCATTACGGAATCAAGCGTCCGGCGGTATGAGTTACGTCCTGGATGATGGGATATGCCTTAAGAACAAGCTTGGAGCCACAGATGATCGGGTGCTCGATACCCTAGCGGCAGACTATACGACGCTTCGCATCGGCAAGCTTGAGTTAGGTTTTGGCCCTCAACCCAAGGGCTCCCCTGCGAGCTTCGACCTAGCGTTCCTCAAAGCCCTGCATCACTTTATCTTTCAAGACGTGTTCGAATGGGCCGGTCGCACCCGCGACGAGCGCATTGCCCTCAGCGACGGCACCACCGCTTACGTCGCCGAAATCCGCAAACTCGACAAATTCACCGATAGCGTGGATATACAAGCCGAGTTGGCTAAGCTGTTCGCCGAACTCCGCGCCAGCAACAATCTAACGGGCTTGAATCACGCCGATTTCTGCAATCAGGCCGCAAGCTTTCTCGTGCGGCTCAACTCCATCCACCCCTTCCGCGAAGGTAACGGCCGCACGCAGCGCGCCTTCATCGCAGCCCTCGCCCGTCAGGCCGGGCACGAGATTGCCTTCGACGTGATGTCGAAACGGCAGAACCTGGATGCCAGCGTTGAAAGCAATGTCGCCGATCCAGCGCCTATGCATGAATTGCTCAGGCAACTCATGGACCCAGCATATGTCGCCACCCTGCGCGCCGCCTACCCCGCCGTCGCCGCTCATCACCCCGAGCTGGCGGACCAAGAAATTCGCGTACTGGAGCCCGGCCAAGCGCACGTTCTGCTGATGCTGTTAACCACCACCGCCCACTTCGTCGCCCGCACACCCGAGGGGAAACTGGTCGCCGCACTGCGCGCCAGCTTACCATCGCCAGAACCACAGCCGGGCGATGCGGTTGAAGTGACGGCGTGCGCCTAAGCCGTCGGGTTCTTCTTGATCAACCCGCCCGCCTTGGCTTTAGCCCGGGCCTCATGGATGGTTTCGATCAGCTCACGGCGGACGTGGGTGTTGCCGACGATGACGTCGCCTGACGTCATCATGTCGGTGCCGCCATCGAGGTCGGTGACGAACCCACCGGCTTCGCGCACCATCAGGATGCCAGCGGCCAGATCCCAGGGCTGCAGGCCGTATTCCCAATAGGCATCGAAGCGGCCCGCTGCGGTCCAGGCCAGATCGAGCGAGGCCGCTCCGGTGCGGCGGATGCCGGCCACCTTCTGCATCACAGCTTCGGCTTCGCTGAGGAAACGATGGTGGTTCTTGCGGCCCCGATGCGGGATGCCGGTGGCGACGACGCAATCCGACAAATCTTTGCGGGCGGCGACGCGCATCCGCCGGTCGTTCATAAACGTGCCCTTGCCCTTTTCAGCGGTGTAGAGCTCGTCGGTAATCGGGTTAAAGATGATGCCCGCGACCAGCTCGCCTTCGCGCTCCAGGCCCACCGAAACGGCGAATAGCGGGATCGAGTGCAGGAAATTTGTGGTGCCATCGAGCGGATCGATGATCCAGCGGTGGCTCTTGTCCTTGCCCTCGATCTCGCCGCCCTCTTCCATTAGGAAGCAATACTCCGGCCGGGCCTTGCGCAGCTCGTTGTACAGGATGTCCTCGGCCCGCGTATCCGCCAGCGACACGAAGTTCGCCGGGCCCTTCACCGACACCTGCAGCTGCGCCACCTCGCCGAAATCACGCGCCAAGCTCTTGCCTGCCTTGCGCACGGCGGCAGTCATAACGTTCATCAGGGCAGAGGCGGACATAACAATACTCGGGCTGGGGTCAAATTTGGCTTACGAATGAGTGCGTGGCGTAAAGGCTTACCCGAACGCTGGCAAGCAGCACCGTAAGCTTGGTTTACCCGACTTGCCGAATGACGACGGTCTGTGCCGGAAAATTGATCTCAAGGATGTCATCAGCCAGCAGGCGGGTGCCGATCAGGGCGACGGGCTCGTCTGCTTGTTTTTTGCCCTTAGTGCTCGGCGTAATTTGAACGGCAATTGCACGTCGCTTGCCCATCCATAAAACGGCTACCGTTGCACGGCCAGCGAAGATCTTGGAGCCATCGCCTAGTTCGAGTTTGGCAGCGATTCCCACTGGGGAAATACCCCAGTCGGCGGCAACTTTTTCTGACATTAGTAACTCGCCATTAAAGCCAGTATCGACCATTGCGACCAATTCGTCGTCGAAACCAATAACCGTGATCCGGATGAGCGGCCGGCCGCGTTGATCGACACCGCCTCTCACCTCTACGTCTCGCATAGACCACCGACGATCGAGGGACTGCCAACATCAAAAATCCAGCCATGGGTGGCCGCACCGTAGGCCACGACAAATCGCTGAATCACATCGGCATGGTTAACGCCGCTAATGAATTCGCTGTTGACCAGGTTGACCGCCACCGTTGTTCCTTGAGGCAGCCAATCGAACTGCTGTTCCAAATTTTCGAGGGCGGACAATTGCTTTCTGGATGGCGTAGTTCGATCAAAAGTGCCCAATTTCGATAAGGCATTAGCAATCCGCAGCTGCCGTTCGGTTGCTTTGTCGGGTTGAGCTGGACGGCGTTTGATCTCGCTGCCTTTGACAGCGTTCCGCACTGTCGGTTTTGGCGCTTTTGAAATTTTTGGCATGGCGTTGTCCCAGCGTTTGGCTAACGCTAGCATGAAATCGGCGGCCATGAAACTTCGGGTTTTGGGCTGGACCTGAGACACAACGCAGGATTGCGCGTCGGCGCTGGGTAGCTTAACCCCTGGCCAAAGCTTGGCCAAACCTTCATTCCGCGTGGCCGCAACCCTCAAGAAGTCATCATGGCCCAAATTCTGACCTCCGCCAGCGCATTGCTTGGCCGCTACGACGTGTTGTTCTGCGATGTGTGGGGCGTCATCCACAACGGCGTCAGCGAATACGAAGCGGCTGGCGACGCGCTGGAGCG
>JAYSVA010000067.1:0-29256 GCA_043718785.1 Hyphomicrobiaceae bacterium | reverse complement strand
TGTCCGCGCTGCTGGCGAAGCCCGCGCCAAGGTTTTGATCGCTGAGGAACTCACCCTGCGTGAGTTGCGCAACGCGTTGGAGTTGACGCAGGCGCAGGTGGGGGCGGCGCTTGGCATCGGCCAGGAGCACGTGTCGCGGCTGGAGCAGCGCTCCGATATGCTGCTGTCGACGCTGGCGAACGCGGTCAAGGCGATGGGCGGCGAGCTGTCGCTGGTCGTGCAGTTTCCCGACCGACCGCCGGTCAGTCTGACGATTGATCGGTTGGCGCCGTAGCATCCGTTTGAAGGCCTGCCTTCATCGCTGCACAATTTGCGATGCACGTGATACCCATCGCCCCCAGTGGGGTTGCTTGCTGATGGGAGTTGTCATGGCGTATTGGTCGGATCGAACCAAGTTGCAGGCCATGGTGATCCTGCTGGCAACTGGCGCGGCAACCGCCGCTACCGCGTGTGAGCCGCCCCCCACGCCGATGCGCGATATCGACATTCCGCGTTTCTATAGCGACGCGGCGGGCACCATCGTTGATCCGAAACTGAAGGCGGCGCACGATGCGGCGCAGAACGCGCTGACGGCGTTTCTGCGCGATGTCACAACGAATGCTGACAAGGCGGTCAAGCGCACCAAACCGGCGGAGCAAAAGCAGGCGGCGGACTGCGCGCTTGGCTGGATCAGCACCTGGGCAAAGGCTGATGCGTGGCTCGGCATTATGGCACAGAGCCAAGCGGAGTATCAGCGCAAGTGGGATTTGGCGGGCACGGCGCTGGCCTACCTCAAGGTCCGCAAGTTTGCCAGCCCTGAGCAGCGCCAGATCATCGAGCCGTGGCTGATCCGCTTTGCTGATGCGACGGTGAAATTCTTCGACAAGCCGGAGCGCAAGCGCAATAACCACTGGTACTGGCAAGGCGTCGGGCTGGCAGCCGTCGGCCTCGCCGCTGACAGCAAGCCGCATTTCGAGCGCGCCAAAGGCATTATGGCCGATGCTAGCCGAGATATCGCCGCTGATGGCACCTTGCCGATGGAGCTGGAACGTGGTGCCCGCGCGCTGCACTATCACGCGTTCTCGTGCATGCCGGTGGTAGTGATGGCCGCACTTGGCCGCGCGGGCGGCGAGGATTGGCTGGCGCTCAACAACGGTGCCGTTGACCGCTTAGTGCAGGCCACCGCCAAAGGCCTGATCGATCCGGCGATCTTCGACAAGCTTGCGAAGATCCCTCAGGAACGCCCCGTCAACCCGTTCGCTGGCTGGGCGCAACTGTACACCGCCCTAAAGCCCGGCACGGTGCTCACCGTCCCCCCCGAACTGCGCGACGGCCACCGCTGGCTCGGCGGTGACGTAATGGTGCTGGCGAAGGTGTTGGCAGAGTGGAAGAAGTAGAGCGCAGAAGCGCTCCTCACTCCTTGACGACAAACTTTGCTACGGTCGTCTCGTTGAACTCGATGCCGGCGCCGGGTTTGGTGCCGGGGCGGGCGATGCCTTTGACCGGCATGACAGGATCGGTGATGAGGTCCTGGGCCCAATCCATGTATTCGAGCCAGTGGCGGGTCGGCGTCGCGGCGAGGACGTGGGCGGAATACTCGGGCGATAGATGCGACGAGAACGGGATCGCGTGCTGATGGGCGACGCTGGCCAGCCGCATCCAGCCGGTGACGCCGCCGATGCGCAGAATATCCGGCATGATGTAGTCGGATGCGCCCATTTCAATGGCCCGCTTGCCGACGCGCCAATGCCACCAAGTCTCGCCAATCTGCAGCGGCGTCCGCAGTTTGCGGGCGAGGCGGGCCTGGGTGTCGTAATCGTCAAACACCACCGGCTCCTCGATCCAGGTCAGGCCGAGATCGTCGACGGCGCGGCAACTGTCATAAGCGGACGCGCCCGGCAGCGCCTGGTTAAAGTCCGCCGACAGCAGCAGTTGCGGCCCAACGGCCTCGCGGATGGCGCGCAGGGCGGCGATGTCCTCGCTCAAGCTGGCCCGGCCAAGCCGCACTTTGACGTGCTGGAAGCCACCATGTTCAGCCACCAACTCGCGGGCTTCGGTGGCGGCTTCTTTGGGCGGAATGATGCTACCGCCGCAACTATTGTAGGCGGGGATGTCAACCGCTTTGCCGCCGAGCAGCTGATACAGCGGCACACCGTTGGCTTTCGCCAGTGCATCGTGGATGGCCATGTCGAACATCGACAGCGCCATCTGCGTCACGCCTTCATGGCCGAGCAGCATCAGGCTCTTCTGACAGGCATCGTGGAACGCGCCCATCTCGCCATAGCTGACCGCGCGGCCCTTGGCGAAGGTGGCGAGATGCTGCAGCACTGGCGGCACCACCGTCAGGCCCAGGCGATGGAACGTGAAGCCGAGCACGCGCCCGGTGATGCCACCCTTGGTCTCAACCTCAACCGCCAGGAACGGCCCCTCCTTGAACGTGCCGAACGACACCTTCAGCGGGCGACGCAACGGCACCATCAGGCGGCGCACGCGGATACCGGTGATCTCAATCGCAGTGTTGAAAGGATTGGTCATGGGACGCCTCGGGTTGCTGATCAGATTGTTGTGGCAGGCAGCCGATAAACCGCCGTCGCGGTGCCGCTGAACAATGCGGCTTTTTCGGCTGCCGAATATCCCGCTGACAGCCGCTTGCAGGCGTTCCAGAACGCGGACGCCCCGAACATGCCTTTGCAGACCGGGAAGTTGCTCTCGAACATCGCGCGGGACGGGCCGAACAGTTCGATGGCGGTGTCGACGTAGGGCTTCCAGGCGGTGGCGAGCTGCTGCGAGGTTGGTGGTTCAGTGCCGTCCTGGAACGTGAAGCCGCCGACCTTCATGCCGAGGCCGCCTAACTTGATGCGGGTGTTTGGCAATGCCGCCAGTGCGGTCAGCCCGGCTTCCCAGTCCGCAAATAGCTCGTCGCGTTTGCCCGCGTAGGGGCCGACCGCCAATGGCCCGCCGAGGTGGTCGATGATCATCGTAACGCCGGGATGCGCGCGGGCGAGGTCCAGCACTTCGGCGGCTTGCGTCTGATAGGCCCAAACGTCGAGCGACAGGTTGTGCGCCGCCAGCCGACCGACGCCTGCACGAAATTTCTTGTCAGCCATGAGGCCCGGCGGCGGCAAGATCATACTGGAGCGGACGTCCGGGCTTTCGTGCCAAGCGACGGAATTGCGGATGCCGACGAACCGGTCGCCAGCCACCGCGCGCATGCGTTCCAGCACGGCGTCGACGCCCGCGCCGAGTGTGAGGTCAGCGCCCGCGACGATGCCCGCACAGGCAAAACGCGGGCCGTAGAAGCCGCTAGCGGCCTGCGCCGCAATGCCGTTGACGAACTCGACTTCGCCAACGCTCCGCATGGCCTCCGGTCCGGTCTGGCGGTACATCGAACGGCACTGCACGAATACGGTGGCGCGGACATTGTGGCCGCAGTTCATATCGGCCAGCAGCTCGGGGAACAGATAGTGCGCGCTTTGGTCTGTTCCGGTCCGGTGCCAGAGGTGGTGGTGTGGATCGACGATGACCAGCTCCGGCTCCAGCACCGGTTCAGAATTGCGGGCCAACCAATCAAGGCGAACGGGGTAGCCGGGGCTTACTGTTGCGGTTGTTGCCGTCATTTGGCCAAAGTCCTGTTCATCTGGCGTTCGGATTGGTAATGCTATGAGTTCTGAAAGCTGCAGTCTCAACGACCTTCAGCCCGTTGTCGATCAGGTTTTTCTGAGGCACGTGGCTTGAGGAAATGCGGATGCGGTCCTACAATGACCAGGCTAAGTAACCGACGGGTGGACCATGATTTCCAATAACGTGATGGAAGATGTTGTAAAAGGCCGGTGGATCGGCGCGATCAAGCTTGGGGTTTTGGCGGTTTCAGTGGCGGCGGCGGTGCCAACTGCCCGGGATCTGTACTTCTCGTGGAAGAACGGCATTCCCTACAATCAGGTGCAGCATCGCTTGACCCAGGCGTCGTTGCTGGAAAAGAATTTCGACTGCCGGATTGATTACCGCACCCTCGCAACGGTCGCGAACGGACGGGTTGACGTGGGCAGCTGCGCCAAAACCGGTGACATCTCGATTAAGGTGTCCGGCAAAAATGGTCAGGTCAACTACGAATGGATCGCCTTCGACAAGCTGCCGAAAGCTGCTGGTCAAACGGCTGGTCTGATGGAGTTGCTGATTTCATCGGCCAATGCGTCGACGCTGCCGGGTGCCCCATCGAGCCCACGATCAACGGTTATTCGCGCCGCCGACGAAGTCGTCGAAGTGATGTGCCAGGTGAAGCAAAAGGACCTGATCATCCGGGTGGTCAAAGATAAGGGCAAGTGCGTGAAGGAGAGCGTATCGCTGTTCCGCGGCGCAGTCGAAAAGCGCGAGGACATTGCCTGCGACAAAGCCTGCCCGCTGCCGAACTAAGTGACGCCAACTGACCTACAGAATGGGCCCTCTCATCCGTGCGTGAGGGGGCCCATTGTTAGTTAAGCGTCCGCACAGCCTCGGATGACTAAGCGCGCATCGGCGGACAAACACTCCGTCTGGTGCCAATAAAAATGCGGATGACACGGCCCGTAGAAGGATCGTGCCAACCGCATGTTTGGGCTCAAACGTGGTCGCGGATCAGCCCTCTTTGAAAGCTTCCTCGCGGGTGGCACTGAACGACGGCAACAGCACGAGAGCCAGCAGCGCGGCTGCCAGGATCAGCATGGTGCAGCTGATCGGACGGGTCAGCAGCACCATCGGATCGCCCTTCGACAGCAGCAGGGCGCGTCGCAAGTACTCCTCCATCATCGGGCCGAGAATGAAGCCCAGCAACATCGGTGCCGCCTCCGCCTCCAGCTTCTTGAAGACGTAGCCCATCAGCCCGAAGATCGCCATCAGGTAGATGTCGAATTCGGCGTTGGAGAGCGAGAACACGCCGATCGAGCAGAACACGAGGATCAGTGGGTAGAGGTAGTGGTACGGCACGGTGATCATTTTCACCCACATGCCGATGAGCGGCAGATTGAGCACCAGCAACATGGCGTTGCCGATCCACATCGAGGCGATGAGGCCCCAGAACAGCTTTGGCTGTTCGGTCATGACAGCCGGTCCCGGCTGAATGCCCTGGATAATCATCGCGCCGATCATCAGCGCCATCACCGGGTTGGACGGGATGCCGAGCGTCAGCATCGGAATAAACGACATCTGCGCGCCAGCGTTGTTGGCCGCTTCCGGTGCCGCCACGCCTTCAATGGCACCTTTGCCGAAGTTGGCCTTGTTCTTCGAGACCTTCTTCTCCAGCGCGTAGGCACCGAACGAGGCCAGCGCCGCGCCGCCGCCCGGCAGAATGCCGAGCACCGAGCCAAGCGCTGTGCCGCGGATCACTGGCATGGCACAGTTCTTCCAGTCCTCCTTAGTCGGGTAGAGGCCGGAGACTTTCTTGATCATCACATCGCGCGTCCCCTCAGTTTCGAGGTTGGCGACGATTTCGCCGATGCCGAACATGCCCATGGCGACGATGACGAAGCCGATGCCATCAGCCAGTTCCGGCAGGCCGAACGAAAACCGCTGCAGACCGGAGTTGACATCGGTGCCGACGAGACCAAGCAGCAACCCGAGAATGATCGCGCCAAGCGCGTGCAGGATCGAGCCGTTGGCTAATACAATGGACGCAATGAGCCCGAGCACCATCAACGAGAAGTACTCGGCGGGACCGAACTTTAATGCTTGTTCGGCCAGCGGCTTAGCGAGCAGCGCAATCATCAAGGTGCAGACCGTTCCGGCGAAGAACGAGCCGATGCCAGCGACCGCCAATGCGCGACCGGCGTGGCCTTGCCGGGCCAGCTGGTAGCCGTCAATCGCAGTCACCACGGACGAGGTTTCGCCCGGCAGGTTGACGAGAATCGAGGTGGTCGAGCCACCGTACTGCGCGCCGTAGAAAATGCCCGCGAGCATAATAAGCGCCGAAACCGGCGGCAGGCCGAAGGTGGCCGGCAGCAGCATGGCGATGGTGGCGGCAGGTCCAAGGCCCGGCAACACGCCGATGGCGGTGCCGAGGAAGCACCCGATCAGGCACCACCAGAGGTTTTCCGGGCTCAGCGCAACGCCAAAGCCAAGATATAGATTTGCGAAAACATCCATGACTGTTCCTTACGCCTTACGCTGAGTGAGCAGGAACAGGCCGCCAATAGCGGCAAGGGCGATCAGCGAGGTCAGCACGCCAATTTGCTTGCCAGCAATTTTGACGTTCGTGACCAACCCGGTAATTGGATAGATGATCGGACCCAGAACCGGTTCCAGCCACGAGCCTAGTACGGGCATCGGCACGCCGAGGCCGTTGACGAACACGACCACACAAGCTGACACGGCCAGCATCAGACCCAGTGCGGCTTTCGCCTCGTAACGGAACAGATCGCTGGCCATCGCCGAGATAATGCACAACACGCATAACGACACGAATGCGCCCATGCGCGGCAGCAGGAACGCGAAGCAGACGACCGCAGTCATGATCAGAGTGAGCGGCAGCCAGCCGACTTCCTCAACGCGCGTACCTTTGACAAATACTGCGCGGACCAGCGACGCGACGCCAAGCCCAACCAGCATCCATGCCAGCACCAGGGGGAAGTAGCCCGGCCCCATGCGTCCAGCCGTGCCGAACTTATAATCCCAGCCCAGATACAGTGCTAAACCGCCGAAGCCTAAGTAAAGCAGCCCAATCCAAAAGTCCTTCGGACCTGCGAGTTTCGATATCATGCGCTTCCCCAACTATTGCCGATCCCTTCATTGGAGACCTGACGGAACGAATGCTGCAAACCTGCCATGCAAATTAGATCAATGTGAGGCCAATGGACATAGGAATTTAGTTTCGGAATTCCGAATGCCGACCACTGTGGCTGTTCGGTTTCCGATGCCATTCACTCCATCGAGATCTTGGCGCTTTTGATCAGTGCGGCGTTGGTGGCCGTATCCGCCGCCAGATAGGCCGCAAGCTCAGCCGGTTTTTGATACTGGACGGCGATGTTCAGCGCACCCAGCTTGGCCTTGATGTCAGACTTCTCAACGAGCTCGGCCATTTTGGCGCTGAGCTGGTCGATGATCTCCTGCGGCGTGCCTGCCGGGGCCATCAATGGGAACCAGATCGGCACGTCGGCGCCGGGAAAGCCCTCCTCGGTCAAGGTCGGCACGTCGGGGAAGTCCGGATGGCGCTTGTCGTGGTTGATGTTGAGCATCGCCAATTTCCCCGACTTAACGTGCGGGATCGGGTTGACCTCGTTCATCATCTGCACGGTGTTGCCAAGCAGGCTGGTCAGCGCTTCGGCGCTGCCCTTGTGCGGCACGTGCAGGATGTCCACCCCGGCGCGGGCCTTCAGCATTTCTAGCCTCATGTGGGTCGCCGTGCCGAGCCCCGCTGAGCCATAGGCGATCTTGCCCGGATTAGCCTTGGCGAAGGCGACCATCTCCTTGAACGTCTTCACGCCCAAGCTCGGGTGGACGATGAAGCCGCACAGCAGATCTCCCAGTCTACCGACCGCCGTGAAATTCTTCACGGGGTCATACGGCACTGGCCGCAGCTGTGGCAGAATCGTCAGCGTATTGTTGGCCGTCATCAGGAACGTGTAGCCGTCAGGTGTGGCTTTCGCGGCAGCGTCGGTGCCGATAGCGCCGCCCGCACCGCCCTTGTTTTCGATCAGGAACGTCTGGCCGAACGCTTGGCCCAGCAGCTCCGCCCACGGCCGCGCGATGAGATCTGTGGCACCCCCCGGCGGATACGGGACGATCACCTTGACTAGACGATTCGGCCACGCCGCCTGAGCCGAAACAAGCGCTGGTGCCGCAAGCGTAGCGGCTGTGGCCGTTGCGGATTTAAGGAACGTGCGCCGGTGCATGCAGTGCCTCCCTGATGGCCGCCCGATGGTGACGGGTTCTCTTGTGATGCATCAGTGTGGCACGGGGCAGGCAAATTCAGCAATGGCTTTTCATCATAGTAGTTTGTAAGCTGTCACGGGCGGCAGAGCGCAGATTGGGGGGCGGATCGATGGGTGCGATGATTGATACGCTCGGCTACGTGAAAAAGCTCACCGCGGTCGGCGTTAGCCGGGAGCAAGCGGAAGCGCATGCCGAAGCACTGCGTGATGATCTGGCCACGCAAATAGTCACCAAAGCCGATCTTGCTGCAACCGAGCAGCGCTTGGACAGCAAGATTACCGCAACCGAGCAGCGCTTGGAAGGTAAAATTGCCGCACTGGAGAGCAAGCTGGACAATAGATTTCTGTCGCTCGACAGCAAAATTTCAGCGGTGGACACTCGGCTTGAAGGCAAAATTGTTTTGTTGCATTGGATGGTCGGGTTCAATCTCGCGGCGACGATGGCAATCCTGTGGCGGCTGCTACGTTGAACGGCACGCCTCACCTAACAGAATAGGACACGGTCAATGGCGGCAACAAAACCATTGGGCCCCGAGGCGCAGTATCGCGCCTATCTGGCGGAGGGGCGCTTTCGCATTCAGCGGAGCCGCTCGAGCGGGCAGCACGTGTTCTATCCGCGCGTTGCCGCGCCTGTCAGCGGTGCGACGGACCTTGAGTGGGTCGATGCGTCCGGGTTTGGCACGGTCTACTCCATCACGGTCAACCGCTCGAAGGAGGGGAGCTATAACATCGCGCTCGTCCAGCTTGACGAAGGTCCGCGCCTGATGAGCCGAATCGAAGGGCCAGGACTGATCGAGGGAACCGCCGCCATCGGAACCCGCGTCAAAGCCCGCATCGCCTCAATCGGCGAAACGCTGGCTGTCGTATTCGATGTAGCTGCCGACCAGAAGCCAGTTCAGAAGAAGGGCGCCTGATATGGCCAGTTCAACAGGCGCACATCCATTGCGCGGTAAGACGGCGATTGTCGGCATTGGTGCTAGCGGGTGGGGCGAGGCGCACGGGCGCACGGCGATGGAGTTGATGGCGGAAGCCTCGCTGGCGGCGATTGCTGAGGCTGGGCTGAAGGTCTCGGACATCGACGGCATCTGTTCGGCCACCTCGACGCATGCGTTCCCGACGCTGTCGGTGGCGGAATATCTCGGCATCAAGCCAACGTTCTTTGACGGCACCAACATCGGCGGCTCGTCGTTCGAGATGCACCTGCTGCAGGCAGCCTTGGCGCTTGATGCTGGCATCTGCAATGCGGTGCTGATCTGTTACGGCTCGAACCAGCGCACGGCGGGCGGTAAGCTCGTCTCGATGTCGGAGCCGCAATGGCACGAGACGCCGTACAAGCCGCGCCATCCGATCACGGCGTATGCAATGGCGACGGCGCGGCATATGCACCAGTACGGCACTACCCGCGAGCAGCTGGCGGATATCGCTGTCGCGGCGCGCGGCTGGGCCAACCTCAACCCGATGGCGTTTGCCAAGGGGCCGACGTCGCGCGCGGAAGTGCTGGCATCGCGGATGGTCTCCGATCCGCTGACACAACGCGATTGCTGCTTGGTCACCGATGGCGGTGCCGCCTGCATTATGGTTCGCGCCGACCGGGCCAAAAGCATGCCGCAGAAGCCGGTGTATTTCCTGGGGGCGGGCGGCGCGCACTCGCACCGCTCGATCACGCAGATGCAGGATCTCACCACTACCGTTGCGGTCGAAAGCGGTCAGCGCGCCTATGCGATGGCGGGGGTTGATCGCAAAGATGTCGATCTCGTCATGCTCTATGACGCGTTCACCATCACGACGCTGTTGTTCCTCGAAGACCTCGGCTTCTGCCCCAAGGGCGAGGGCGGTCGCTTCGTCGAGGGCGGCAACATCGCGCCGGGTGGCAAACTGGCCGTCAACACCAACGGCGGCGGCCTGTCGTGCGTGCATCCCGGTATGTACGGCCTGTTCCTGATCCACGAAGCCGTCGTCCAGTTGCGCGGCCAGGGCGACCAGCGCCAGCTGAAAAAGTGCGACATCGCCCTCGTCCACGGCAACGGCGGGACGCTATCGAGCCAAGTCACCGCGCTATTAGGCAGCGCTGCGACGGTTTGAGTGGGTAATTGGAGCGTAAGCCACTAATCAATTCTTCTTCTTGTTGGTGGCGGGTTTGCTTTGTATCGAAGGCGGTTTCGGAGTGTGGATGTCTGTTCCGCGTCGAACGAAAGCGTTTATGCCTGCAACAATCATTAGGCCGCCGAAAGCTACGGCTGCCAGTTGAGCGCCCACGCTTATTGCGTAAGCGCTCAATCCCAGACACGCCAATGCAAATAGCAGGGCAAACGTTCTGCCAGCGAGTTGCTCAATCAGCGGGAAGGTCTGTTCGCGGGTTTGAAGTTTGTGCCGATGTTCGGTCTCTTTTTCGAACTGAGCGAAAAGCCGTTCTGCACCATTTGGGATGATGTCGTTGTAGGCGCTGAGATCACTGGGCGGGGGAATCGGCCCCTGCCACGATCTTGCAATCACTTGAAAATCAGCTGACTTATCTTTTGCGTCGCTTGGGCGTTCTGGCCGATTAATTTTAGGCGTCGGCTCGTTCGCCATCGGTCAATTCCTCGAGATTGCTTTCAATTTTTTTGGCCGCAGTAGCGAAGTCCGCGCCCAACGCTCCCCAATCGCTCATCAGAGCTTCCGCCTCAGAGTTATGTGGGTATCCTGTCAAGTCGAAATGTCGTTCACCCATGTTTGTGAACTCCACCAAAGCCATGCGAAAAGCTTCAATGAAGCCGCCTAGCGGTGAGGGTATACGATCTCGAACAACGATGTATTTCTTAGTCATTTTGTTCACACTGACCAAACGCAGGTGCGCTACAGGTTCGACACGTGCTGTGTCACATGGGCTGGCTAAAGATCTAGTTTTGTTCGTCGCCATGGGTTTAATAGCTAACATGATTGTCCCCTAGGATCGAACCAGAATCGTTCTAACCTGACAGTAGCACATTGGCGGACTAACCTTGTAAGAGTATTAACCTTCTGACAGTGTTGGAGAAATGTCAAAGTTTGTTCGCAAGCCAATAACCACCGAAACTCCGCTTCGGTGTGCCTAGACTCGGCTGGGCGTCCGCAGCAACGGCGGCACGCTTTTGAGCCAAGTCACCGCGCTATTGGGCAGCGCGGCGACGGTTTGAGTGGGTCGATTTAGCGGTTCCGGTGAACGACCAGCAGCGAGCCGAGGTCCTCGGCTGGCGGCACGACGTGCGGGATTAGGCCTCTGGCGACGCATTCCTCCTGGACATGCAGGGGTAGTGTCCGGGCGTCCACCATGAAACCGTTGCACAGTACCTTCCAGGCGAACGGGTTTTTCGCCTGCATGCGCGGTGTCAACCACGCGTTGTCGAACATCTGGATGTTCAAAGCGTCACTGATGATTTTGGCTTTGCCATTGCCCGTGCTGGTTGAGATGCCGAAATGGCCGCATAAATCGCCCATAGTCATGTACGGCAGAAGCGACTTGTCGCTGAGGAAATTGGCCTGGCCGATGGCATAAATCACGCCGCAGGCCCAGGTTTGTGGTTTGCCTTTCAGGAGTGGTGATGGCCGCTTTCGGCACAGCCCTGCCAATGCCCGGCGGGCGAGGTGGGCATAGTCTTCATCGAGGTGGGCGCTGCAAAACGCATCTGTCAGCGCGGCCAGCTCTGAATACTGTGTCTCCATGCCCTTTGGCACCTGGAGGGATTTTGCTTTCGCCATATTGCTGTGTCCCTGTGCGAAATGTGATGGTCGGTACGAATCAGATTGAACTGAGGCTCATAATGGCTGCACGCGAACGTGTTGGCAGTGTCAGTCAGGTGAATATCCCCAACATCTGTCAGAGCGGAGTCGTGCCATGACCACCCCCCTCCGCCTTGGCGTTGCCGGTCTGGGCCGCGCGTTTATGCTGATGCTGCCGACGTTGGCTGCTGACCGCCGTGTCCGGCTGGTCGCGGCGGCGGACCCAAGGTCTGAGGCGCGGGCGGCGTTTGTGCGCGATTTCTCGACGCCCGACAGTCCAGCTCGGGCTTATGCAACCGTGGAGGAGCTGGCGGCGGACCCGGACGTTGAGGCGGTGTACGTGGCGACGCCGCACCAGTTTCACGTCGCCCACGTGGCGGCGCTGGCGGCGGGCGGAAAACACCTGCTGGTCGAGAAGCCGATGGCGCTGACCCTCGCCGATTGCGACCGGATGATCGAGGCGGCGGCGGCGGGAACAGGGACGGCGGGCGTGCATCTGCTGGTAGGACACAGCCACTCGTTTGATACGCCGTATTTGGAGACGGCGAAGCTGATCGCAAGCGGCCAGCATGGCGCGGTGCGCATGATTACAGCGCTGAATTTTACGGATTTCCTGTATCGGCCCCGCCGTCCGGAGGAACTGGCAACAGCTGAAGGCGGCGGCGTCGTGTTCAGCCAAGCCGCGCATCAGGTGGATGTGGTGCGGCTGCTCGCAGGCAGTCAGGTGGCAAGTGTCCGCGCGGTGACCGGCAACTGGGATCCGGCCCGCCCAACCGAGGGCGCGTATCAAGCGTTTCTGACGTTTGAGAACGGGGCGAGCGCGACGCTCACCTATAGCGGCTACGGCCGTTTCGACACCGACGAGCTGATGGGTTGGACGGGTGAGTTGGGGCAGCCGCGTGATGCCAACGCTTATGGTACGGCCCGCGCGGCCTTGCGCCGGGTTGGCTCGGCCGATGAGGAGATCGCGCTCAAAAATGCTCGAACCTATGGAGTGGCGACGCTCCCGCCGGTGGCTGCCGCTAAGCACAACCATTTCGGCGTGGTCATCGCCTCGTGCGAGCGCGCCGACCTGCGACCGATGGCGGATGGCATTCACGTCTACGGCAACGACCACCGCGATTTTGTGCCGCTGGCCGCCCCCGCCATCCCGCGCTTCGAGGTGGTCGACGAACTGCTCGCCGCCGTCCGCGACAACCGCCCGCCGCTGCATTCGGGAGAATGGGGGAGGGCGACGCTGGAAGTCTGTCTTGGCATCCTGGAGTCCGCCCGCAGCGGGCAGGAAATCCGCATGGCACAAGCCCGAGGCTGACGCCTGTGGGCGGTCGGCCGCTCAATACGGCAGCCCCACATAGTTCTCCGCCAGCGAAGTTTGCGCGGCCTTCGACTCGAACAGGTAGCCGAGTTCAGCTTCCTGGATGCGTAGCCCGAAGTCGCCGTTATCGGGGAAGGTGTGCATCATGCTGGTCATCCACCAGGAGAAGCGGACGGCTTTCCAGACGCGGGCGAGCGCCTTGGCGGAATAGCCGTCCAGCCCGGCGTCGGACTTGTCGCGGTAATGCGCGATTAGCGCGTCCGACAGGTATTTGACATCGCTGGCCGCCAAATTGAGCCCCTTGGCACCGGTCGGCGGCACGATGTGGGCGGCGTCGCCGACCAGGAACAGCTGGCCAAACCGCATCGGCTCGGCCACGAACGAGCGCAGCGGTGCGATCGATTTTTCGAACGAGGGGCCGGTGCGTAGGTTGGCGGCGGCTTTGGGGTCGAGACGGCGGCGCAGCTCGTCCCAGAACCGGTCATCCGGCCATTGCTCGACCTTGTCGTCGAGGCTGCACTGCACGTAGTAGCGGCTGCGGGTGGGCGAACGCATGGTACACAGCGCAAAACCCCGCTCGTGGTGGGCGTAGATCAGCTCGTGGTTGACCGGCGGTACGTCTGCGAGAATGCCGAGCCAGCCGAACGGATAGACGCGTTCAAACGTTTTGATCGCTCCAGCCGGCACGCTGGCGCGGCAGACGCCGTGATAGCCGTCGCAGCCGGCAATGTAGTCGCAGCCGATGTCGTAAGTCTTGCCGCCATGGGTGAAGGTGACGCGTGGGTTGGTACTGGCAAAATCGTGCACGGCCACATCTGCCGCTTCGTAGTAGGTGACGCTGCCGCCTTTGGCGCGCGCGTCCATCAGGTCGCGGGTGACTTCGGTCTGGCCGTAAATCGTGACATGGCGGCCGGTTGGCCCCTTCAGGTCGATGCGGTGCCGACGCCCGCCGACACTCAGCTCGAAGCCGTCGTGCACCAGTCCCTCGGCATGGCAGCGCGCCCCCACCCCGGCCTGCTCCAGCAGTCCGACCGTGCCTTGCTCCAGCAACCCGGCGCGGATGCGGGCCTGAACGTACTCCGCCGCCTTGGTCTCGACGATGACCGCATCGATTCCCGCCCGCGCCAGCAGTTGCCCGAGCAGCAACCCCGAAGGCCCCGCCCCGATAATCGCGACCTGTGTCCGCATGTGCCGCTGCCTTGTTTTCAGTTGCACGGTCAATAGAGAGGGCTGCTCTGCTGCGTCAAGAACTGATCAGCGCCACGCCGACCAGATGAAGAAAGGCCAAATCACAACAATGGCGATGAAGCAGTTGGTGAGGCCCCACGGAATGCTGCCGCTGCCCGTCAGTAACAACGCTGGCAACAGGAAGATTGCGAGGTACAGGCTCTTGTAAATGACCTGCAGCACCAAAATGGCGACGAAGCGATCTGGCCAAATGAGGCCAAGTGCCGAGCATAGCAGGATCGCCGACCACCACGCGGCGACTAGCAGGCGCAAGCCCTCGCTCTCGGCAATCTTGCCATCGAACACTACCGTCATTGGGCTGCTGCTACCGAGAAGACTGATCAACACGGGGGCCAAAATGAAGATGTTGAGTGCGTAGGGAATCCGCAGCACGTATCAGCTCCGTGATAAATTCTAACATGAAGTTACGATAGTGCGTGCGACTGGATCAGGTTTTTTGGTCACCAGTTGGCACCCGTTCTGAAAAATGCCATGAGTATCAAGCTTAAGTTGCTTCGAAACAGCAGATATGAGGCTCAACGTGCGCGCGCTGGTGGTTGAAGACGACAAGGACCTCAATCGGCAATTGGTCGATGCCTTGACCCAGGCGGGTTATGCCGTTGACAGCGCCCGCGATGGCGAAGAAGGCTATTTCCTCGGCGATACAGAGCCTTACGATGTTATCATCCTCGATCTAGGCCTGCCGAAAATGGACGGTCTGAGCGTGCTGGAGCAATGGCGTCGCTCGGAGCGCAAGATGCCGGTGATTATCCTCACGGCACGCGACCGTTGGAGCGAGAAAGTCGCTGGCATGGACGCCGGGGCGGATGATTACGTGGCGAAACCGTTCCATATGGAGGAGCTGTTGGCCCGCGTCCGGGCGCACGTGCGGCGCGCCTCCGGCCACGTCAAAAGCGAGATCGAGTGCGGCAAGCTGCAACTCGACACCACCAGCGCCCGCGTCACCTACAACGGTGAGTTGGTCAAGCTGACGAGCCACGAATACCGACTGCTCGCCTACATGATGCACCATAACGGCCGCGTCGTGTCGCGTACCGAACTGGTTGAGCACCTGTACGAGCAAGATTTTGACCGCGACAGCAACACCATCGAAGTGTTCATCGGCCGCCTGCGCAAAAAGATCCCTGGCGATCTGATTAAAACCGTGCGCGGTCTCGGCTATCGCTTGGCCGAGGACGACGATGCGGCGTGATTCGATTGCCTTTCGGCTGATTGTCGGTGCCCTGTGCTGGACGATGGTTGCGCTGCCGTTGACCGGCTTTCTGATCCATACAATCTACGCGAAGGAAACGCGTCTTGAGCACGACCTCACGCTCAAAAGGTGGCTCAACATCATTTTGTATTCAAGTTTGGATCACACAGGGCTAGAATTGGGCGCGCCGGGTGAAATTGGCGAGGGTCTGTATTCGACTCTGGAATCGGGTTGGTACTGGCAGATTACGCCAATCGATGATCGTGCCAACAAACGCTTCGTGTCGACGTCGTTGGCGACAGGTGAGATACCGTCGCCGTTCAGCAAATGGGTCGGGCCGGACAACGATGGCATTCGCTGGAGCTACGAAACTGATGCGGTTGGCCGGCGGATTCGGGTTGCTGAGTTCATTCATCAGTTCGGTGATGAGGTGACCGGACCACGTTACTCTTTCATTGCCACGGTGGCAGCCGATTGGCCGGAGCGAAAGATAAGCGAGTTTCGACGTCGTGTCCTGAATGCGTTGGGCCTGGTCGGTCTCGGATTTCTGGCGATCACTCTGTTTCAGGTGCATTTTGGCTTAGCGCCGCTTCGGGTGGTTGAAAAAGGTCTGAGCGAGATCCGATCCGGTAGTGCCGCCAAACTTGAGGGCAAATTCCCTGCTGAAATTGAATCATTGCAGGCCGAAATCAATGCGCTGATCCAGGCAAACCAGGAGATCATCGACCGCGCCCGCACGCAGGTCGGTAATCTTGCACATGCCCTGAAAACGCCGCTGGCCGTGATCACGAACGAAGCCCGTGATGACCCGTCGCCGTTCGGGGCCAAGGTCTCCGAGCAGTCGCAGATTATGCGTGAGCAGATCACCACGTACCTTGAACGCGCCCGAGCCGCTGCCGGGGTGCCGACGATTGGCCGCGTCACCGAAGTCAAACCGGCCGTCGAGGCGCTACAGCGGGCGCTGACACGGATTTATCGCGACAAAGGCATTGCGATTACGCTGGACTGCCCGGCTGACGTAAAATTTCAGGGCGAAAAGCAGGATCTGGAGGAGCTGCTTGGCAACTTGCTCGACAACGCCTGCAAGTGGGCGAAATCTAAGGTTTACGTGACGATTGCGCCGCCACCCGTCACCAGCCCAGCAACGGTGCGCCGCTTGATGATTACAGTCGAAGATGACGGTCGCGGCCTGACGCCGGATCAGTTGACCAAAATCGGCAAACGTGGTCTGCGACTGGACGAAGCCACGCCCGGCACAGGCCTTGGCCTCTCCATCGTCAATGATCTGATCGCCAGCTATCGTGGCACGTTCACGGTCTCTGCGTCGCCCCATGGCGGCTTGAGTGCCCGCATGGAACTGCCAGCGGTTTGACATGCAACTGCCGCAATCCCTGCGGCTTTCAGGTCACGACGGTTGAATTGCGCTGTATTTTCACGCTGTTGCAGCTACCGTATAAGTGAGGGCCGAATTTCCGCCCGAATCCCGATCATATGGTTGTGGCAACGTCGGGTCTGTTGCGACGGGATCAAACACACGTGCTTGATGGTGGGTTTATCTGGGGGCGGGCGACCGTCGGGATGATCGGCCAAAGCAGAGCCAACATACGAGGACTTTCTATGCGGTTGAACTCGAAGCGTCTCATTCTTGCGGTGGCCGTTGTCGCAATCCCAGGCATGCTCACCGCTTGCGCTGGCCCGAACGGCAAATCGGACAGCGGCTTGCTTGTCGGCGCGGCGGCTGGCGGCATCGTCGGCAACCAGATCGGACGCGGTAAGGGCAACATCCTCGCGACCGTCGCAGGCGCTGTCGTCGGCGGCATCGTCGGCAGCGAAATCGGCCGTGGCCTCGACCAGCGCGACCGCGAATTCGCCCAGAAAGCCGAGCTTTCCGCCCTTGAACGCGGCCGCACCGGCCAGCGCACCGAGTGGCGTAACCCGGACAACGGCCGTTACGGCGAAGTCGTCCCGCTTGAGCCGTATCGCCGTGGCAACCAAGATTGCCGCGACTACACCCACAAAGTCTTCATCGACGGCCGCCCGCAAGCCATGCGCGGGACCGCCTGCCGCAACCCCGACGGAACCTGGACCAACGTCGGGTAGGGTGACTGCTACCTCTGGAATTTTCAGACCCACCAGTTCCGACTGGTGGGTCTTTTTAGTCGCTCACACAATTTAAACATCGTCCAATGTGCTGTATTTGCAAGTCCTGGATTGACAATTTTGTAGGAAAAGTGTCCGTCAACTAGGGACTTACCTAGCCGCGATCTGACCTTTTTTGCCGAATTTAAATTGAGTATGCAATTTTAGAGTGTTTGTGAATGGAGTATTCGGGTGAAAAAAATAATATTGATTTGTTTTATTTCGTGTATTTTTGGAATATCAGTTTTTGGTGCGACATTTGTTGTCGTCAGAGATTATCGGTCGAGTGCGATTGACCGTGCGTTTAACAAGATCATTGGTGGCGGTTCTGAAGGGCACGAACATGCGGATGTTCGAAAATTTGCGATTAAATCGCATCTTCAGCAGGTCAGCGGCAATTTTATTGTGGTTTCTGGGGATAGCCTGACTGAATCACTAGCCCTTTCTTCGCTGTGTGGAATGCCGATTTTGAACGCAGGGATTGGTGGAGCGACGACTTTAGCAGTTAACCGGGAGGTGATGCCCCTGCTGAGCGACAGGAACCCATTTGCTGTTGTGTTAGCCGTGGGCATCAATGATGCCAGACGCGTTATGGAGAGCGAGCAGCGGCTTGAAGATAGAGTAGCCACCTTCAAGCTCGCTTATAGCGGACTAGTCAAAAATGCGTTGACTGTGTCGCCGCGCGTCGTCTTAAATTTAATTGCACCGGTCGGGCAAGGAATGGCTTTAGGTGATCGGTATTTCGACCCTGCGCTTATTGCTCGGTTAAATACCGAGATTAAGTCTTTGGCTGTATCGAGAAATTTGTCTGTCATTAAGATGGCAACACTCGCTGATGCCGATGGTTACGCGTTGAACGGCGTTACAACCGATGGAGTTCATTTGACGCGCGATGGTTACACACTCTGGCGTCACGAGCTGGAGCAGTTGTGCAAAACAATTCCTGGATAGTGCGTATTGAACTCTGCCAAATTTTAGGGTCTTTTACGCACGATCAAGTGTGATCAACAAAGTTGTTGCCTGTGTGTGCGTGCATCGCTCATGTGGTTGTTGAGCGACCTGTAGCGTCATACTTGGCAAAAATGCACACGTCGCCAATAACCAACCGCCTATTGGTCTTGCGCCGCCACCAGCTTCTGCTGGCGGGTGACGGTTTCGCGGTGGACGAGGTAGATGCCGGAGACGATGACGACGCTGGCCCCGGCGAGGGTCCACAGGTCAGGCAGATCGCCGAACACGAAGTAGCCCATGCCGGTCATCGATAGCAGCTGCAGGTAGATGAATGGCGCAATCGTTGAGGCTGGGGCCAGCTGATAGGCGACGATAAACAGGTAGTGGCCGATAGCACCCCAGACGCCGATGGAAAGCATCAGCACGAGGGTGAGGCGGTCGGCGGGCCACACCCAGTCGGCGATGGCGAATGGCGCAACGCAAATGGTGCCGACCAGCAGCGAGTAGAACAGCGTCACGTCGGGCGGGTCGCGGTTGGCGACATAGCGGGTGATCAACGAGAAGCCGGTGTAGCCGAGTGCGCACAGGAACGCGTAGATCATGCCGATGGACACGGTTTCATAGCCGGGGCGGACGATGATCAGAATGCCGCAGAAACCAACGACAATGGCGACGAGCCGCCGCCAACCCACCCATTCGCCAAGGAACGGGCCCGCTAGTAGCGCCACCATCAGCGGGGCCAGGAATTGGATGGACAAGGTCTGGTCAAGGCGCAGATGACGAAGGGCCAGGAAGTTGAACGCGGTGGAGGCAAGCAACAGGCAGGACCGGAATAGTTGATGCCACGGTTTGGCTGAGCGCAGCAGTCGCGGCACGCTGACCAAGCCTAGCACCATCAGGATGACCACGAATTGGCCTAGGAACCGCACCCAGAGGATCTCGGTGAACGGCAACTTGGCAACCGTGGTGAGGTACTTGGCGGTCGCATCGAGGAAGGAAAACACGGTCACGGCTGCAATCATCAGGCCGATCGCTTTTAGCCGGTCACCGCTGAGCTCAACGCGGCTTCCCGTAACCTGCACCGCCGGTTGTGCCGCCGGGGGCGCTGTGACAGCCTTTTGCATTGCACCCTTTAGGTTGCGGCCGACCCGTCGCCAGCACGTCGTTTTAGGGTGTTCGGCGTGGCCCGCCCAGCCACTCCACCGCTGGACCGGGATGCGAGGTGCGCATAGCGCTACCCAGCTCGCATCAGAGGCCGAGTTCTTCGGGTTCCCTGCCTGGTCTTGCGCGATAGGTCGGCAACGACCACCCTAGGGTCAATGCCAGTGACCGCACGAATAGGCAAATGCCAAAGCCAACGCTGGCGGCCCAGGCAGATGATAGGCCGAAGCCGATCAGGCCGACAAAGCTGACCGCACCGGCGATGGCCGCCGTCATGTAGATTTCGCGCCGCAGTAGCAGAGATGGTTCCTGCCCCAGTACATCGCGGATAATACCGCCGAACGTCGCCGTAATCACGCCCATCACCACCGCGACCACGGGCCCAACGCCCGCATCCAGACCTTTTTGCGCACCAGCGACGCAGACCATCGACAGGCCCAAGGCGTCAAGCCAGAGGATCCATTTATAGCGGGAGCCGACGAGATGGGCGACGAAGTACACCAGCACTGAGACGGCGACGCACACGAGGATATAGCTCGGTTCGCGCGCCCAAAATACCGGCTTGGCCCCGAGCAGGAGGTCGCGGATGGTGCCGCCGCCTATGCCAGTGACAGTGCCGAAGGTGATGAAGCTGAAGATGTCCAGCTGTTTGCGGGATGCCACCAAGGCGCCGGTGACGGCAAATACAGCCACCGCCACTAGGTCAATTACACCGTAAACGGTGGTAAGGTAGGCGCTGATCAAAGCAGAATGCCTGAAACCAGCAGCAACAGGCCGATGGCGCCTAGTCCTGTGGCTCCCCACAGCAGCGCGCCGATGCCCGTGACGATGGCGGCCGACGCCAGCACGATGCCGATCTGGAATGAGCCAGTCGCCATCTCAAAGCGGAAGTGCTTGTTGCCGTACTTGTCGCGCTTATCTTCCGCTACTTTGGCGCGTGCAATCAGTTCTTTACGGCCTTCGCCGGGGCTGAGTTCGCCCGTTTCCTTGCCGGTTTTTGGGTCTTTGATCGGCTTGCCGGGCTCGCTTTCATACTTGGCAGCCGCCGCTTTCCATTTCGCGACGCGTTCCAGCATTGCTGCGCGTTGGGCCTCGTCCTTGACGCCAGCGGCCAGGACTTCAAATTCCTCGGCGGCGGTTTCCTGCACCGTCTTGCGGATTGTTTTGGCCTGGAAGAATGACCAGAGGTTCGATGCTTCAATGTTGCTTTGTAGGGTGGTGGTCTGGGCCTTCTGGCCGAAGATCTCCGACACAGCGAGCATGAGAGCTAGGCACGAGATCACCAATGCGACCGTCTGGTTCGATGTGCCGTGCTGGGCGTGTTCAACTTGTTCGTGGGGGGCGTGGCCGCTCATATCGTGCAATCCTTGGTGGTCCGGTTGTTGGCTCTACCGGTGCCATGCCAAGGTGTCTGCGCAACGACAAGCGAATTCCGCGATTTATCCCAGGACTTGTGCGGGTTTGACGCGCTTATTTGCAGATGCGGCCTTGGCCGTCGCGGCCATGCCGGGCCAAATCCATGTGGAAATGGTCCTGGTGGTACCCGTTGGCTTCCGGCCCGAGAACGGTGGTGAACTCGCCACAGGCCCCGCGATGCACGGCGCGCAAAAATGCCTGCTCATCGGGCCGTCCTTGCCAACCGGCCTTGACGGTGATGACGCGACCGTCTTCGAGGGCAAAGCCTGAGACATCAAGGGCGTTGGCGTGGCCGTGTTCCGACAGATTGCCGCCGGAGACGCCATTCACTGCGCGGCAAGAGTACGAGCCCGCGACTTTGATCTCGGCGAGCTGCATGCGCAGATGCTGGCGGGCGGCAGGCTCCACAACATCGCGAACCCAGCGGTCAACGGCTGGCACCATGGCGCAGCGCAAGGTGGCAGCAGGCTTGAGGCTGACGCGGCCACCATCGGCAGCGGCCATTTCGAAGGGGTTGCGAGCGCCACATGGGCTCGGTCCGCCAAGTGCTGAGCGGGCCTGCACGAACAGGTTCTCGCGGACTTTGCCGGAGGTCAGGCACGCCTGTTCCTCATCGGCCCGCCACGGCTCGCTTTTGGCGATGAATTGCTGGCCCCCGCCGCAGCTCGCAAGCAGCAACGTTGACGCGACGACGACGAGATTTGATACGCGATACACCCACATGAGGACACACTGCCGAGCAACCGCTAATTTCTGGTAAATTTTCCGATAATTCGATCAATGCCGAACCGTTGCATGTTCAACAGACTGGTTTGATGCACCTATTTTGCGGCGCGAGTGCGCTAGCCCCATGGCCGACTGATGGCGGGTGAAGAAAGCGGTGGATGAAAGTTGCGTAGGGCGGAAGAGCCCCCTTGCGCCTTCCGCCATGACCGGGCGAGAGCGGCAATATTGGGGTCTGCAAATTTCAGCGATTAAAAATCCACGACACCAGGGCGACGAGACTGACCATCAGCACGCGGGTGACGATAGTAAAGCCCATGAACACGAGCTGGCGCTCTTCGAGCAGCACACGCATCCAGTTGTTGTACTCAGGCGAAACCCCGCGCGAGGTCAGCCACACCTTAAACCCCGCCGCCATATCCAGGATCTGCTCCATCGCGCCAGGAAATTTGATGAACACAAACCCGAACGCCAGCGCCCCCAGCACCAGCGAGAGAACCACGTTACCCGTCGACAGCAGCACTTGTTTCATGGCCCGGCCTCGTGTGGTGGAAAGCAACCATGGCGGATAATGGCGGCAGCGGCAAGGCACAGCGGCAGCGTTGGTGGGGCGGTTAGAGGCTTATCGTATCAACCGGTCGTAAACTGCGTGTGGACCGATCCAGAACCAATAGACGCCGTCCGGTTTTCCATCGATACCAAGTGCGCGATAGTGCTCACCAACGCGAGCCGACCACAACTCGCCAATCCGTTTGAAATGCAATGACGGGTGGCGGGGATTGTCCTTGAGAAGTTCGAAGTTCTTGTCAGCGATTGCTTGAATCGCCGCTGGCAATGCACGGTAGTGGGCCCAAAACTCAGGGGAGGCCCGATGTTTCATAGATCGCGCCCACGGCCCGCGTCGCGATCGGCTTTGGCACGGGCGATCATGGCGTCAAGTTTGCCTGCTGCGAGTTCGCGTGCAATTTGTGCGTCCCAGGCCTGCTGGTCGCGTTCCAGGAACCATTCGCGAAGGGCGGCTTGTTGGTCCGGCTTCAGGTGCTCAACGCGCGTTTTGATGTCGTCAAGATCGTCCATGGCACTGCCTTTCAGTTCGGTCGGAGCAGTATAGCGTGGGCGAGCATCGCCTGCCTACCTATTCGTCAGCTTCAGCTCAATCCGTCGGTTGCGGCGCAGCAGTTCTTCGGTTTCGCCCGGTTCGAGCGGCTGGAACTCGCCGTAGCCTGCTGCCACTAAGCGCTTGGCGGGGATGCCGCGGGCGACGAGATAACGCACGACCTGGACGGCGCGGGCGGTCGAGAGTTCCCAGTTGGACGGGAATTCGCGGCTGGCGATTGGGCGGGCGTCGGTGTGGCCGTCGACCTGCAGCGACCAGTTGATCTCAGCCGGGATCGTGCCCTCCAGTCCGCGGATCGCCTGCGCCAATTGATCGATGGCCGCTAAACCTTCCACCGTCATGCTGGCGGAGCCGGACGGGAACAACACCTCGGACTGGAAGACGAAGCGGTCGCCGACGACGCGGATGTCTTTGCGGTCCTTCAGGCTTTCGCGCAGGCGGCCGAAGAAGTCGGAACGGTAGCGCTGCAGCTCCTGCACCTGCCGGGCCAGCGCTGCATTAAGCCGCTGGCCCATATCCTTGATGCGGTCCTGACTATCCTTATCCTTGACCTCGGAGGCTTCCAGCGCCTGGTTGAGCGCGCCGATCTGGCGACGCAGCTCCAGCAGCTGGGCATTGAGGATGTCGATCTTTGATTGCACCTCGGTCGACAGGTCCTTCTCAGACGCCAAGGCCGTGGTCAGCGCTGTCACCCGGGCTTCGACGCCCTTGAGTTTGGCATCTGTGCCGCCGGCGGCACCCACCAGCTTGGCGTTATCGTCACGCAGCGCCGCTAGAGTGGCTGCTAGCGAGGATAACTCGTCCTCGGCATTTTTCGATTTACCCTTTTCCAGGCTGAGAATATTGGTCAGTTCCGAAATCTGCCGGTTCAAGCGCTTCAGGATGTTGTCCTTGCCGCTGCTCTCCTGGCTGACGAAGAATTGCGACAGCATGAAAATCGACAGCAGGAACGTCACCACCAGCAACAGCGTTGACAGCACGTCAACGTAACCCGGCCAGAACAGGTCGTTGGTCTCATTGGATTTGCGGGAACGGCCGCGCGGCATCGGCGTCAGCTCCGTTTCGGCGGAAAGCCGGGTGAGATCATCGTCGGATCATCATTGCGGCCCTCGCGACCGGCAGCTGCAGGCTGAGGCGCAGGTCTTGGCGGCGTGGCGGAACTGGCAGCTCGAACATCAGCCGGTGCCGTCGGTTGCGCCAGATCGGCGCCGACGCGGGCCGCAACGATGCGAACCAGTCGGTGCACCTCGGCCTGCTGATTGGCGGTGTGGTTGGCCTGATCATCCATCCATTGCCGCATGATACCCTGCTCTTCTTGCAGCCGATTGATAATCGCGTTGAGGCCGAAAGTGAGCTCCTTAACGGACTGATCCGGGTTGGCGCGGATCGCCTGTGGCAGTGTCGCTTGCAGTTGCGATGTCAGGTCCATCACCGAGCGCTGGATCTCATAGACGGCGTTGTACAGCGTCCGGCCGAGCTGCTCATTGTTGCCGGAGCTGCCGGGCGTCAGTTCGGTGATGCCGGACAGCCATTCTTCCAGCTCGTTATAAAAACGGTTATGCGCCTGCCCTGCCTGCAGCTCCAGGAAGCCCAACACTAGCGATCCGGCCAAGCCCAGCAATGAGGACGAAAACGCCGTCCCCATGCCTTTCAGTGGCGCTGAGAGGCCTTCCTTGAGGTTGTTGAAGGCATCCACCGAATCTGAGCCCTTGGTGTCGAGCGCGGCGATGGTCTTGCCGACAGCCTGCATCGTTTCAAGCAAGCCCCAAAACGTGCCGAGCAGCCCCAGGAACACCAGCAAGCCCACCAGATAACGGCCGGTATCGCGGGCATCATCGAGGCGGGACGCGATGCTATCCATGATCGTCCGCATGGCATTGGTCGACAGCGACAGCGCGCCCGTGCGATCGCGTAGCATGGTTGCCATCGGCGACAGCAGCACCGGTTGGTGATCGCTACCGAGGCCGGGATCGGCGATGCGGAAGGCGTTCACCCAGCGAATTTCTGGATACAGCCGGATCACCTGGACGAACGCGTAGATCACGCCCACCGCAAACACGGCAACAATCAGGCCGTTCAGCGCCGGGTTGGCCTGGAACGAAG
This sequence comes from Hyphomicrobiaceae bacterium, assembly GCA_043718785.1. Taxonomy (GTDB): domain Bacteria; phylum Pseudomonadota; class Alphaproteobacteria; order Rhizobiales; family Hyphomicrobiaceae; genus JAYSVA01. Next base: position 4,276 of record JAYSVA010000067.1, on the reverse strand, counting down.
AGATCAACATCGGTGCTAAGATCACGGCGATGAAGCCGACCAGGATCAGGAACACGGCCATCCGCAGCAGAAACACACGCGGCGGCGTTAGCACCCGGTGCATCGGCATTGACGAACTGTCGTCTTTACGCTTCCAGGCCATTACGCAACCCTCAGTAAGGCAACCAGTTCCCGTTTATATATGAACCGTAGCGCATCCTTATCGCCTGTAAAGTCGGCAACACTGTGCTGCTGTCGTGCAGCCCGACCAATGGACCGACCGCCAGCCGCCGTTCGCTCAGCTTGCCGCCCCTGTTTCAGCGCTGAATAGACTTTGTGATCTACAAATTCGCGGCTTGTCCCGGTTGGTTTAACTTGCTTTCAACAGATTTAAGTTACCGTTTGTTGACATTGATGCACGTGTTGGTGGGGCGTCGTAGGGGAATGCTGGTGATCTTTCAGGAACTAAAATCATTGATGATCGGCGTCGTCTTGGTTTGCGGCGTGATGCTGGCGGGCCCTTTGACCTCGCACGCCAGCCCGGTTGATCCGTTTGCCGTGAAGCCGGTCAAGGCGGCCGACGCTGAGAAAGCGAGGGTAAAGCCGCGTGTTTTGATCACTGAGCGTGTCGGTGCCATGCTCGGCAGCCCTAAAGTCAGTGTAAAATCACTCGATCTGACTCTTGTCGCCGCTACCGATTTCGGCGATTGGGAGCATGATCGGCCGCAATAAACTTATGACAAGTTGCTGATTTCTCGGGCCAGATTAAGCCGCGCCGCGTTCTCCCAGGCAGTTTTTAGTGTCGGCGTTAGATACAACTGATCGGTCGCCAGGAATTTCTCCAGAACCCGCCGCCGTCCAGGCCGGTACAACAGGCCCAGCACGTGCGCGTATTCGTGCCGGATTGCCGCTGAATAAGCGTCGTAATCGCTGGGAGACGCCGCTAAAACGGACAGATCCAGATCAAGCAACAGCGACAGATCCGTGTCGGTGAGATCAGGTGCATGGACGCCGTGTTGTGTTGCCAGCACCAAAGCAGCGACGCGCGCGACCAAAGGCGAAGCGATGCCTAGCTCAGTCAAATCGCGCGCGGCAACCTGCGCACTGACCGCTTCGTTATCGGATCGGCGCGGATCATAGACGACATCGTGGTACAAGATCGCCAATTGCACAGCGTCGGGATTCTGGGCTGAAGCTCCGTGTAACTCAAACAATGCGAGCAGGGCGGCGATATGCTCGACCGTGTGATAGGCGCGGTGCGGCTCACGATAGGCGGCCAGCAAGTGCCGCAGCTTCACGCGGCGGTCGGCTGGATCAGAAGTTGATGCAACCTTCGCCGTAACCTCATCCCAAGCATGCCTTAGTCGCTCGTCTGATGTCATGGCCGGTGTCATGCGCGTTTGCTCCGATTGCGGTCGACAGCATCAAATCCCCGCATTAGGTTTTGCGCAACGACCAATCGCCTGCGGGGGAAAACCTATGACATTTTCAGCTCGAACGGCAGCGGCCACGCTGCTGCTGATGACGTTGTGTTTGCCGACATTGGCGATGGCCGCAGTCGGCGCCCCGCAGCTGGATGGCATCAAGCTCGGTGGCCTTTGGGCCGTGCCGTTTGCGGGCCTGCTGCTGTCCATTGCGGTGCTGCCGCTGGCCGCACCGCAGCTCTGGCACCACCACTTCGGCAAGATTAGCGCCGCTTGGGCGCTGCTGTTCCTGGTGCCGTGCGCGCTGATCTACGGCGTGCCAACAGTCTCCTATGAACTGATGCACACGGTAATCCAGGAGTACATTCCGTTCCTGATCCTGCTGTTTGCGCTGTTCACGGTGGCTGGCGGCGTGCTGATCAAGGGCAACCTGCACGGCTCGCCCCTACTCAACACCAGCATCCTCGCCATTGGCACCGGCATTGCCAGCATCACCGGCACAACCGGCGCCGCCATGCTGCTGATCCGGCCGATCATCCGCGCCAACGACAACCGCCTGCATAACGCCCACGTCATCGTCTTCTTCATCTTTCTGGTCGCTAACATCGGCGGTTCGCTAACCCCGCTTGGCGATCCGCCCTTGTTCCTCGGCTTCCTCAAAGGCGTCGATTTCTTCTGGCCGACCGTCAACATGCTGAAGCCGATGTTGCTGGTAGCCTCAATTTTGCTGGTAGTGTTCTTCGTGCTCGACTGGTACCTGTTCAGCATCGACAAGGACTATCCGCCGAAGCCCGATCCGACCCCAGATAGCCGCGTCCGCATTGAGGGCTGGCTGAACGTCGCGCTGCTTGGTGCGATCATTGGCGTGGTGCTGATGAGCGGCATCTGGAAGCCCGGCATTGGCGTCACCGTCAATCATATCGCCATCGACTTGCAAAACGTCGTGCGCGATGTCGCCTTGCTGGTGATCGCCTGGATCTCTTGGCAGTTCACGCCATCACGCATCCGCGACGGCAACGGCTTCTCGTGGGGCCCGATTGCTGAGGTTGCCAAGCTGTTCGCTGGCATCTTCATCACCATCATTCCGGCCATCGCCATTTTGCGGGCAGGTACCAAAGGGGCGCTTCAGCCATTGGTCAGCCTCGTCACCGATGCGCAGGGCCAGCCGATCAACGCCATGTATTTCTGGATGGCTGGTATCCTGTCGAGCTTCCTCGACAACGCGCCGACCTATCTGGTGTTCTTCAACATGGCTGGCGGCGACCCGCAGCAGCTGATGGGGCCGCTCACCAACACCTTGCTGGCGATTGCTGCCGGTTCCGTGTTCATGGGTGCCAACACCTACATTGGCAACGCGCCGAACTTCATGGTCAAAGCCATCGCTGAGGAGCGCGGCATCAAAATGCCGAGCTTCTTCGGCTACATGGCTTGGTCCTGCGGCTTCCTGATCCCGTGCTTCATGTTGGTGACGTGGGTGTTCTTCAGGTGATTGCGCATAACCGTAGGGCGGAATAGCCCGCTAGCGTATTCCGCCGCGACTGGGCGATGCCGATACGTGGCTCGTTCGGGCATGCTTGCGCACCTCGCACGTGGCGAGATGGCGGAATACGCAATTGGGCTATTCCGCCCTACGGACAGCGCCAAACACAAAAAAGGGCTGGATCGCGGTTGCCCGTGATCCAGCCTGAAAACTTCGCCTGAGCTGAAAATCAGCCCTTAGCGGTGGCGGCGACTTCGGCGGCGAAGTCTTCGACTTTCTTCTCGATGCCATCGCCGAGCTGGAAGCGGGCGAAGGCGGTCAGCGCGACGGGAGCGCCGACAGTCTTTTCAGCGTCTTTCAGCACCGTGGCGATGCTCTTTGACTCGTCGAGCACGAAGGTCTGGTCGAGCAGCGTATTTTCCTTCGCCCAAGTCTTCAGGCCGGAATCCGCGATCTTCTCGAGCACCTGCGCTGGCTTACCAACGTTCTTGTCGAGCAGGATCTGCCGTTCGCGCGCCAGCAGGTCAGCCGGAACGCCCGCGAGATCGAGTGCTGCCGGATTGCGCGCAGCCACGTGCATGGCGATCTGGCGGCCGAGTTCGGCAAGCTTCGCCTTGTCGCCCGTCGATTCCAGCGCCACCAACACGCCGATCTTGCCGAGGCCATCAGCGACCTTGTTGTGCATGTAGGCGGCGACAACGCCGTCTTTGACGTTCAGCGTTGCGGCGCGGCGCACGGTCATGTTCTCGCCGATGGTGGCGATCATTTCCTTGACGTGCTCATCCACGGTCACCTTGCCGCCCGGATATGGGCTGGCGAGGATCTTGGCGACATCGCCGCCGGTTTTCGCGACCAGCGATGTGACCTTGTTGACCATGTCCTGGAACTTGTCGTTGCGGGCGACGAAATCTGTTTCCGAGTTGACTTCGCAGACCGAGCCGACGAGGCCCGACGTCAGCACGCCAACGAGGCCTTCAGCGGCGATGCGGTCAGCTTTACCGGCGGCCTTCGCCAGACCCTTTTTGCGCAGCCAGTCGATGGCGGCCTGAATGTCACCCTTGGTTTCGTTCAGGGCCTTCTTGCAATCCATCATGCCAACGCCGGTCTTAGCGCGGAGATCAGCAACCATCTTGGCGGAAATTTCGGTCATACTAGGTCTCATCAAAGGTTTGGGGATGCGGCTTGGCTGGGTCGCAGCAAAGGCGGATCCACTCGCAGCCCAACAGCCAGGCGCGCAGATGAGCGGGCTATACTAGGCGCAAGCGATGATGGCAAGCGGGCGTCAGCTTTCGGCTCAGGGTTCGCTGATCAGCGCCTCGGCTGGAATTGCCAGACCAACGGCCAGCTTGCGGATCATCGCCAGTGTCAGCGGACGTTTGCGGTTCATGATCTC
>JAYSVA010000066.1:0-2065 GCA_043718785.1 Hyphomicrobiaceae bacterium | reverse complement strand
CCATGGTCTGCATTCTGCTGGGCTGCGGCGTGCCAACGACGGCGACCTACATCATCATGGTGACGGTCGCCGCGCCGACGCTCGGCGTGCTCGGCGTGGCGCCGCTGGTGGCGCATTTCTTCGTGTTCTACTACGGCGTGCTGGCGGACGTGACGCCGCCGGTCGCGATTGCCGCCTATGCCGGGGCCAGTATGGCCGGGGCCGATCCGTTCAAGACCGGCAATACGGCGTTTCGCTTGGCGCTCGGCAAGGTGCTGGTGCCGTTCGTGTTCGTGTTCTCGCCGTCGATGCTGATCATGGTTCAGGGCTTCACCTGGAATGCGTTCTTCTCGGCCACCATCGGTTGCATGCTGTCGATCACGCTGCTGTCGGCGATGTTCACGCGCTATGCCCTAGCACCGTTGGCGATCTGGGAGTGCGTCGTGCTGTTCATCGCGGCGCTGCCGATGATCGGGGCCAGCTGGAAAAGCATCGCGATTGGGCTGCTCATCGCCAGTCCGGTGCTGATCCGACAGGTGCTCGCCAGCCGAGCCGCGAAAGCTGCTTGAAGTTGCACAACCGGCACGGTATAACCACGGTATGAAAACAGCTATTTCCCTGCCTGAGCCATTGTTCGAAGCGGCGGACAAATTGGCCAAACGCATGAAGGTATCGCGCAGTGCGTTGTACGCGCGCGCTGTCGAAGACTTCGTGAAGCGGCACAATCCTGATGACCTGACGGCCGAGATCAACCGTGTTCTGGCAACAGAAAAACAGGAGCGCGATCCATTCGTCACCGCTGCCGCGACCAACACGCTGCGGCGCGTGGAGTGGAACGAATGAAGCGCGGCGACATCTGGTGGGCCGACCTGCCGCCGTCGCGTGGATCGGAACCAGGCTTTCGTCGGCCCGTCGTGATCGTCTCCGAGGACCGCTTCAACGATAGTACACTCCGGACAGTCATTGTGGTTGCGCTGACAACAAATCTGCGGTTCGGCGATTTACCCGGCAGCGTGGCGGTGCCAGCACGGGGAACAGGGTTGTCGACCGCATCGGTTGCCAACGTGACCCAGATTGCGACGGTGGATCGGGACGACCTCGACACGCGGATTGGCCGGGTTCCCAGTCGCATCATGGACAGCATCAGCCACGGATTGCGATTGGTTTTAGCGCTCTGACGGCGGCAGCAGGCGGCAATGCCGAAAAAGCATCGCCATCTCGAAGCTGAAAGCCAGCACTTTTAGTGCCGTTTGAGGCCCAGCACTGCGAAGCCTGTCCTTTACGAACCGCAGGGCTGCGCCTATGTCTAGGGCTTGGAAACAAGCCTGCTGATTGCGTGCGCCTTGTTATCGGGCGACACGATCAGCCGCTTTTGCAAAGATGGAACACGTTATGGACTTCGGAACCCGCAAACCACCGGCAGCGAACGACGGCATGATTGGTGCCGGCGCGGCCGCTGCTGCCGATATCGTTAAGGTTGTCAGCACCGCAACCTTCACCAAGGACGTGCTGGAAACCTCGCGCACCACGCCGGTGTTGGTGGACTTCTGGTCGGCGCGGGCTGCCCAGTCGAAACAGCTGTCGCCACTGCTGGAAAAGGTGGTGCTGAGCTATGGCGGCAAGGTCAAGCTGTGCAAGATGAACGTCGACGAGCATCCGTCGATTGCCGGACAGTTGCGTATTCAGGGCCTGCCGACGGTCTATGCGTTCGTCGATGGCCGCCCGATTGATGGCTTCCAAGGGCTGCTGCCGGAAGCGGGCATCATAGAGTTCATCGAGCGCCTCGTCGGGCCAGATGCCGAAGCTGAGTTGGCAGCAGCCCTTGCCGCCGCCGAAGAAGCGATGACAGCGGGCGATTTGCAGGGGGCCGCCGAAATCTTCGCCGCCATTCTCGAACAGAGCGCTGAGGAACCAGCGGCCCTAGCTGGGTTGGCCAAATGCTACCTGAAGAGCGGCGACATCGACCGTGCTGCGACGACGCTCGACCTGGTGCCGCCGGACAGCCGTAAACTGCCCGCCGTCGTGACGATGGCTGCGGCCATCGAACTGGCGCGCAAAGTGCCGGTTGGCGGCACGGCCGAGCTGG
>JAYSVA010000065.1:0-4484 GCA_043718785.1 Hyphomicrobiaceae bacterium | reverse complement strand
CCTTCTCGCTCGCCATGCCGTCGAACTGTTTTTGCAGCGTTTCCAGTTCGGCCTCGGCATTCAGATTGACGCCACCGAGCCGATCACGATCCGCCTTCAGCCGCGTTAGCTGGCGCTCAACCTCCTCGGCTGATGCCGGCTTCGCGCCCTCCGGCAGCTGCGCCATGTGCACGGCACCGTCGGGCGTGACGCCCAGCACTTCGCGGATGCGCCGCACTTCCTCGGCGCGCTTGGTTCGGGCCGCCTCCAGATGCGCCTCAATGCGGGCGCGGGTCTCGCGCTCCGACGCCACCGTCGCCTGCGCCAGCCGCAAGCCCTGCGCACAGTCGCGATGCCTGGTGTCGGAGGTGGCCAGCGCATCGGCTGCGGCTTGGCGGGCGCGATCCGCATTGGCCAGTTCGATGCCGAGTTTCTGACGCCGCTCCTCGATCAGGGCTGGCAGGTCGGCCAACGCATCGAGGCCGGTTTTGGTCTCGGCAATGCGGGCATCCAGCGTCGCCAGCTGCCGAGCGGCTCCATCGCGGCGTTGTTGCCAGCGTTGGTGGTCGGCCCGCATCGCACGGGTGCGCTCGGCGCGGCGCTCGCGCTCACGGTCGAACCCGGCGATCTCGCCACGCACCTGGGCCACAGCATCACGCTGTGCCGCCACGTCGGCCTGCGCAAGATCAAGCGCCTCGGCGCTGTCCTGGTCATCCTCCATCAGATCGAGCACGACAGCGATCTCGTCAGCCTGGGTTTGCGCCTCGACGATCTGATCTTCTAGCGTTGCCTTGGCATCACGTGCCGTCTCCAGGCGGCTGGCGGTTTCGCGCGCCTGTCGTTCCAGTAAGGTCAGGGCCTCGTGCTGGCGCGAAAGTTCCGCCTGCCCGTCTCGCCAAGTCTGGCGCAATTGGCGCTCATCCGCCTCGGCTTCGGATTGTGCGGTGACGGCTTCAGCCTCAGTGACGGAAAAGTCGTCAGCAGCACCGCGCACTTCGGCGACTTCGGCTTCCAGGTCATCAAGGCGGTTCCGCTCAGCCAGACGCAGCGCGGCAGCGGTCGGCGCATCGGCGGCAACCACGTAGCCGTCCCAGCGCCACAGATCGCCGCGCTTCGACACCAGCCGCTGGCCGGGCTTGAGAGCCGGTTGCAACGCTGCACCCTGCGCCGGATCAACCACCCCGATCTGCTTCAGACGGCGCAGCAAAGCTGCGGGTGCCTTAACCTTCGCTGCCAACGGTTCGGCGCCTTCGGGCAGGCCCGCATCATCGGACGGCGGCTGTAGCTGTCGCCAATGCACCGGCGCCTTGTCCGACAGCGGCGCATCGAGATCATCGCCGAGCGCCGCACCAAGCGCCGCCTCATAGCCGCGCGTTACCTTCAGCTGATCGAGCACGGGCGGCAGGCCGTCAGCGTGGACAGGCCGCAGCAGCTTGGCCAGGGTTGTATATTCCGTCTGCAGTTGCTGGCTTTTCAGCTGTGCCGTGCGATTGGCCTCACGGGCTTTGGTCAGCACTTGTACCGCCGTCCGTGCGGACTGCTCCGCCGCCAGCGTTGCCGCCTCGTTGGCGACCAGATCAGCGGCGAGTGCCCGACCGGCTTCTTGCGCCGCCGTCAACGCCGTCGCATCGGGAGCCTGCGCCGTAATGTGGCGGATCTGCTCATCGGTGGAGGCGAGCTGACGTTGCAGCTTCACCGTCAACTCGCGGGCCGTCACCAGACCTGCCTCTTGCGCCCGCCGTTTCGCCCGCGCTTCCACGGCTGCTTGCGTCAGGGTGGCAAGTTTTGCCTCTGCAGCGGCGACTTTGCCTTGCAGCTGCACCAGCCGCTCGCGCACATCGGCTTCTCGATCCGAGGTGCCGTCCTCCTGTTCGGCCAGCACCAGTAGCTCGTCATCGAGCCGGGCAATCACATCATCCGCCTCGGTGATGCCAGCCGCCTCACGCTCGCGGTCCTCGGCCAATTGCGCGGCGCGGGCCTTCAACTCAACTTGGCGCTCAGCCGCGCGCGTGACTTCGGCCTCGAAGCCTGCCATCTCGATCCGCAATCGCGCGAAAATCGCCGCCCGCGTCGCCTCCTCCTCGCGCAATCCTGGCAGCGATGCCGCCAGCTCCGCCTCCAGCCGCAGATTCGCACTCTCCGCCTGCACGCTCGCACCCAGCGTCGCCAACGCCGCCCCCAGCGCCGCCTCGTGCATGTCGACGCTGGCCTGCGCCTCAGCCCAGGCGCGATGCAGTGCCAGCGCCTCGACCTTACGGATGTCGTGCGACAGCTCCTTGTAGCGTTTGGCCTGCCGGGCTTGGCGGCGCAGGCTCTCGACCTGGGTGCCCATCTGGCCCATCAGATCGCCGAGCCGGGCCAGATTAGTCTCCGCCGCCTTCAGCCGCAACTCGGCCTCGTGGCGGCGGCTGTGCAGCCCGGCGACGCCCGCCGCATCCTCCAGCACCCGGCGACGCTGATCCGGCTTGGCGTTGACGATCTCGGCAATCTGCCCCTGCCTGACGAGCGCTGGCGAGCGCGCTCCCGTCGCCGCATCCTCAAACAGCAGCTTGACGTCGCGCGCCCGCGCATCCCGCCCGTTGATGCGGTACGCCGACCCCGCCTCACGCTCGATCCGCCGGGTAATCTCGACGGTATCGCGGTCGTTGAATTCGCTCGGCGCTGTGCGCTTCGAGTTATCGAGGAAGATCGTCACCTCGGCCCAGTTGCGGGCCGGACGGGTGTTGGTGCCTGAGAAAATCACGTCGTCCATGTGGGCGGCGCGCATCGATTTGTGGCTGGTCTCGCCCATCACCCAGCGCAGCGCCTCCAGCAGATTGGATTTGCCACAGCCATTCGGACCAACCACCCCGGTCAGCCCCTTCTCAATCAACAGCTCAGTAGGCTCGACGAACGACTTAAAGCCGATCAACCGCAGCCGGTTCATATGCATGGGGGGACTCAATCGCGCTTCGCGATCAGCGTCTTAGCGTGGATTGGGGGAGGGTGCCAGAGCGATGGCAGGGTGCAAGCAACCAACAATCTGGGCGGAATAGCCCAATTGCGTATCCCGCCAGGACCGGACGATGGTCTCGCGTACCCATTCGCGCGCGCCGGACTGGCGACTGTCGCGCGCCCACACATACCGCAAAGGCCGGAGCAAGTGGCCGGCGCAATACGCAAGGGGGCTCTTGCGCCCTACGGCCAACGATTATCGCACATCACCAAAACTCAAGATTCGCGACTGTGTAACGAGCCAGCCGCCGTAGGGCGGGATAGCCCGTTTGCGTATCCCGCCGCGACCGGGCGACGACCTTGCGTCGTCATTCCCGTTCGCCGAACTGTCCGCCGTGGCTCCGATGCGCATGCTCCGCCAACGCCTTCTCGAAAGCACCCCGAGTGGGCATACCGCGATGATCCCGATGGAACGACGAGAACGGCCAGTCCTCGGCGTTGGCGACAAGTCCGTGTTTGACCGGATTGTACCAGCAGTAGTCGATATGGTTGTTGAGATCGCGTTCATCGCGGATGACGTGTTCCCAATAGCGGCGTTGCCAGATGCCGCGTTCGCCGTTCGCCTTCCGAACCGCATCGAGCCGCTCGCCTTTCGGGATCATTTTCGAGAACCGGAACTTAATTGAACGCCAGCGCGCCGGGAAATCTGCATCGCCATCCGGCAGTGTCCAAATGGCGTGGATGTGATTCGGAAGGATCACCATTGCGTCGATTTCGACGGGATAATTGCGGCGCGTGTCGCTTACGGCATTACGAAGATGATCGATATGTTCGACCAGCAACTGACTGTTGCGGTCAAGCAGGTTGACCGTGAAAAAGTAACAGCCACCGGGGACGAATACGCGACGATAATTCGGCATACGGCACGATAGGACGGAGCAAGTGGCCGGCGCAATACGCAAGCGGGCTATTGCGCCCTACGGCTTGATCCACCTCAGCACGTTGATCAGGCTCATGGCGGCAGCCGCGACATACGTCAAAGCGGCGGCGGTGAGGATGTGGCGGGCGGCGCCCATGTCCTTATCTGAGATGTAGTTGCCAGCTTTCAGCACCGGGAGGGCGCGGCGGAAGCTGGCGTCGAACTCGCTTGGCAGTGACAGCATCAGCATGGCGACGCCGATCAGCCGCAGAAACAGCCCGATGCCGAGGCCGATGAACAGCAGCACCGGCGAGCGGCCGAGCACCATCAGCAACATGGAGAGGCCCATCAGCCAGGGGAAAATCGTGTCGATCCAGGCGAGTTTACGGGCCATCGCCACGCGGGCGCGTAGCGGGCCGTAGCCGGTGGCGTCTTGCATGGCGTGGCCAACCTCGTGCGCGGCGATCACCACGGCGGACAGCGAGCGGCCGTTGAGGTGGGCCTCGGTCAGGCGCACGGCCTTGCCGTCGGGGTCGTAATGGTCGCCCATGTCGGTGCGCTCGACCTTGACGTCGTGCAGCTTCATGCCGTCGAGCAGGTGGCGCGCGAACTCGCCGCCGGTGCCGGGGAAATCCGAGCGCTCCTTGGCATG